>NZ_JBBJZX010000001.1:0-62662 GCF_038148935.1 Streptococcus pseudopneumoniae
TTGCATTTCTGTGCCTTTTCATCATTTCAATCTTAAATTGGACTTTTTTTACTTGGGTTGTACTTAATCTATGAGGAAGACAAGACAAAGAATATCAATCAAGTAAAGTCACAAAGTCACATTAGCTCCGAGCAACCATTGCAAATTGAGGTACTCATACAATGATTAAAACATTTCTCTCTGCCCTTTCCCTCATTCTCTTTGCTATCCCTATCATAGCTTATTCTTTTTTCCCATCTTCTAATTTTAACATTTGGCTATCTACCAGACCTATCTTGGCACAGATTTATGCCTTCCCCTTAGCTACTGCAACTATGGCTTCTATTTTCAGTTTCGTATTTTTTCCCCTATCTTTTTACAAGAAAAATAAACAAATACGGTTTTATTCTAGCATCTTGCTCTTACTATCGTTCATATTACTATTATTCGGAACAGATAAAACCCTTTCTTCCGCATCAAATAAGACTAAAACCTTAAAATTAGTAACTTGGAACGTCGCTAATCAAATAGAAGCACAACATATTGAGCGAATTTTTAGCCATTTTGATGCCGATATGGCTATATTCCCTGAACTAGCTACCAATATCAGAGGTGAGCAAGAAAACCAGAGAATCAAACTATTGTTTCATCAAGTTGGACTTTCTATGGCCAACTATGATATTTTTACTTCTCCACCTACTGACAGTGGAATAGCTCCTGTGACTGTGATTGTCAAGAAAAGTTATGGTTTCTATACAGAAGCTGAAACTTTCCATACAACACGGTTCGGGACAATTCTATTACATTCGAGAAAACAAAATATACCAGATATCATTGCTTTGCATACTGCTCCTCCTCTGCCAGGTTTAATGGAAATCTGGAAGCAAGACTTAAACATCATTCATAATCAACTGGCTTCAAAATATCCAAAGGCTATTATTGCAGGTGATTTTAATGCAACTATGCGTCATGGAGCACTTGCAAAAATAAGCTCTCATAGGGACGCATTAAATGCACTGCCACCTTTTGAAAGAGGAACTTGGAATAGCCAAAGTCCAAAACTTTTTAATGCAACAATAGATCATATTTTATTGCCTAAAAACCACTACTATGTTAAAAATTTAGACATTGTAAGTTTTCAAAACTCTGATCATAGATGTATTTTTACAGAAATCACATTTTAATTATTTTATACTCTTCGACAATCTCTTCAAACCACGTCAGCGTCGACTTACCTTAGACATATGGTTACTGACTTCGTCAGTCTTATCTACAACCTCAAAACAGTGTTTTGAGCAACCTACGGCTAGCTTCCTAGTTTGCTTTTTGATTTTCATTGAGTATTATATAAAATCACCCCTCTAGTGTTCATAAACTAGAGGGGGAATTTGTATCCTACTATCGTTTAACGCACTTCTGCATTGACTTTTTCTTCGAGAGAAGCTTGGATTTTTTCCATATAGCGTGCGACTTCTTCGTCCGTTAAGCTATCTTCTGGATTTTGGAAGGTCAAGCTATAAGCCATTGACTTCATACCAAGTCCCAATTTTTCGCCTGAGAAGACGTCAAAGAGTTTGATATCTGTCAAACGTTTCACGCCGGCAGCTTGGATAGCGTCCACAACTTCTTGGTGAGTCACTTCTGCCCTAAGGAGAAGGGCAACGTCACGGCTGACTGCTGGGAATTTAGTAATTTCTACAAATGGAGTAGCTGGTTGAAGCGCAGTTTCGATGGCTGAAAGGTTGAGCTCAGCCACATACGTTTCTGGAATATCGTAAGCCTTAGCAGTGACTGGATGCACTTGGCCAAGGAAACCAAGAACTTGGTCACCGAGTGAAATCATAGCTGTACGACCTGGGTGAAGGCTAGCGATTTCAGATGTTGCCGTATAGGTTACTTGGAGTCCCAAACGAGAAAATAGCGCTTCAAGGATTCCCTTAGCATAGAAGAAATCAACTGGAACTGCTGCTGTTTGGAAATCTTTTTCTGCAACCAAGCCTGTCAAGGCAAAGGCAAAACTGTTGATCTCATTTGGAAGTTCTTCTTTTGGATTGCCTGTTTGTTCAAAGACTTTTCCAATCTCGTAAAGAGCCAAGTTTTTATTCTTACGAGCTACGTTATAAGCCACCGTATCAAGGATACCAGAAATCATATTTTGACGGAGGACAGAACGGTCCACTGTCATTGGCCACATGAGTTCTGTAAGGTTACTTGGTTGAGCTGTAAACTCTACTGCTTTTTCAGGAGTTGTCAGAGCATAGGTAATGATTTCTGTCAAACCTGCTCCTTCAGCAATGGTACGAATTTGACGGCGAAGTTTTTGTGTCGCAGTCAATTCACCAGCTGTACCGTCATCTTTTGGAAGACTGGTTGGCAAGCGGTCATATCCATAGATACGAGCGATTTCTTCAAAGAGGTCTGCCTCGATAGTGATATCCCAACGACGACGTGGGACGCTGACTGTAAAGCTATCTGCATTTCCAGAAAGGCCAAAGCCAAGACGACGGAAGACATCTTCTACATCAGCGTATGAAAGCTCAGTTCCGAGGACACGGTTAACGTCTGCAAGAGTTGAAGAAACTTCCACATCAGAGGTATCAAGCTCACCCGCTGAAACGATACCCTTACGCACCGTCGCACCTGCAAGTTCTGCAATCATGCTAGCTGCCGCATCAAGGGCTTCGTTAACAGTTGACACATTGATACCTTTTTCAAAGCGAGAAGATGATTCAGAACGAAGATTGAGACGACCGCTAGTCTTACGGATAGATTTTCCATTGAAGACTGCAGCTTCAAGGACGACACGACTAGAGTTTTCAGAGATTTCTGTTGCTTGACCACCCATAACACCTGCAAGGGCTACTGGCTTGTCAGCGACAGTGATGACTAGGTCATTCACGTCCAAGTCACGTTCTTCACCATCTAAAGTCACCAATTTTTCACCAGCACGCGCTTCACGCACACGGATGTCAGTCCCTTCAAAGGTGTCCAAGTCAAAAGCATGCATAGGTTGACCAAAGTAGAGCAGGATGTAGTTGGTCACGTCCACTACGTTATTGATTGGGCGGATTCCTTCATTCATAAGAAGATTTTGCAACCATTGCGGACTTGGTGCGATAGTCACATTGTCCAAGATACGAGCCGCATAGTAAGGTGCCTTGTCTGTTTCAATACCTACAGAAAGGGCATCTGCTGCAGATTCATTAGTTTCTGTTAGAGTAAATTCTTTAAAGTTGACTGTCTTGTCATAGATGGCTGCCACTTCATGAGCCACCCCACGCATAGAAAGGGCATCTGCACGGTTTGGTGTGATAGAAAGTTCGATGATTTCATCATCCAAGTCTAGATATGAGAAGACTTCCTCACCTGGAACGGCATTTTCCGGCAAGATTTGGATGCCATCTGCGAATTCCTTAGGTACAACTGAGTCAGAAAGTCCCAATTCACCAAGCGAACAAATCATCCCAAGTGACTCAAGACCACGAATTTTCCCTTTTTTAATCTTGTAATTGTCAGCGATGCGAGCTCCTGGAAGAGCCACCATAACCTTGATACCAGCACGCACATTCGGTGCACCACAGACGATTTGACGAGCTTCTTCTTCACCAACGTTAACCTGACAAACATGAAGGTGAGTTTCTGGCACATCTTCGCAAGACAAGATCTCACCGACGACAATTTTTGAGAGACCAGCAGCAGGTGATTCTACACCTTCTACCTCGATCCCTGTAGTTGACATTTTTTCAGCCAACTCTTGTGATGGCACATCAATGTCCACCAATTCTTTTAACCATTTATAAGATACAAGCATAATTTAGTTCTCCAGAATGACAGTTGCCACTCTGGTTCTTTTCCTTTCCTATCATTTCAATAGAAGAATCATCTTCTTACCTTAATTTCTTTTTCAGTAACCAATCCGTATCTACTTTTTGACCAACCATAAAATGATGTTGACCAAATTTTTCAAAACCATATCGATTATAAAATGCTTGAGCTTTTGTATTATGCTCCCAAACACCTAGCCAAGCCCAAGAAAAACTATTTTTTGTAGCAAGTTCAAGAGCGAATTCAAACAGTTGCTTACCTAGTCCAAAGCCTTGGAATTTTTGTAGCACATAGAGGCGTTGAATATCAAAAGCGTCCTCTAATTCTCTCTCAGTTTGAGCACTTCCCCAGTTAACTTTGAGAAAACCGGCTATCTCCTCTTCATGCACAATGAAATAAGTTTCGGATTCTGGATTTCCCAACTCAGTTAACAAAGTTTTCAGACTATAAGCCTCTTCAAAGTATTCCTGTAACTGCTCTTCTGTATTATCATGCGCAAATGTTTCACGAAAGGTTTGTTTGGCAATTTTAGCCAACACCTCAACATCTGCCATTTCTACTTTTCTAATCATTATTTAAACTGTTCTGAGAAGCGGACATCTCCTTGGTAGAATCCACGGATATCGTTGATTCCGTAACGGAGCATAGCTACACGCTCTTGACCAAGACCAAAGGCAAATCCAGAGTAAACAGTCGCATCGATACCACTCATTTCAAGGACACGTGAGTGAACCATACCGGCCCCCATAATTTCGATCCAACCAGTTTTCTTACATACGTTACAGCCTTCTCCACCACACTTGAAGCAAGAAACATCCACCTCAACAGATGGCTCTGTGAATGGGAAGTAGGATGGACGCAAACGAATTTGACGCTCTTCACCAAACATTTTTTGCACAATCAACTGAAGGGTTCCTTGAAGATCAGCCATAGAGATATTTTTCCCAACAACCAAGCCTTCAATTTGGTGGAATTGGTGACTGTGGGTCGCATCGTCCGTATCACGACGGAAGACACGCCCTGGTGAGATCATTTTCAAAGGGCCTTTAGAGAAATCATGGGCATCCATAGCACGCGCCTGCACTGGAGACGTGTGAGTACGGAGTAAGATTTCTTCTGTGATATAGAATGTGTCCTGCATATCACGAGCTGGGTGATCTTTTGGAAGGTTCATACGTTCAAAGTTATAGTAGTCTTGCTCCACTTCAAAACCATCCACGACTTGGTAACCCATACCGATGAAGATATCTTCGATTTCCTCACTGGTTTGTGTCAAAACGTGACGGTGACCAGTCGCAACTGGACGACCTGGAAGTGTCACATCGATACTCTCACTTGCTAGTTGAGCTTCCACTTTCTTTTCTTCCAAAAGCTTAGCTGTTTCTTCAAAGGCTGCTGTCAAGACATCACGAGCTTCATTGACGTGTTTCCCAATGATTGGACGCATCTCAGCAGAAACATCTTTCATCCCTTTGAGGATTTCAGTAAGCGAACCCTTTTTACCAAGGACAGAAACACGCAAATCTTGCATCTCTTTTTCATTTTCAGCAGTAATCTGCTTCAAGCTAGCCAGCGTTTCTTCACGAAGCGCTTTTAATTGTTCTTCAATAGTTGACATAATTCCTCCATCAGTCGCTTATCAGATAAAAAGAAAACCACATGCCAAAAACTCCACTCGGAGCGTTGACACGCGGTACCATCCGTTTTCATCTGACAAGTCAGACCTTCATTTCTAAATCCATGCGCAAGTGAATTCACCCAGCTTTAATATAGAGAGCTTGCAGTCACGGCTCTCCTCCCTGATATACTTCCCTTGGGCTACTAGTCTTGCGGACTCCTATTCAATTACTACTTAGTTTATCAGATTTTTAGCATTCTTGCAAGACCTATCTCACTTCTGCTTGTTAGATGTGCTTCGAATGTGAAAATGTCATCACTCTCACTAAAGAAATGAAAATCATACATAGAAATTTTTAAAAGTTTTCTCTATCGTAAACCTGCCACTAGTTCAGAAGCTATACTAGCTGATTCCAAACGTAATATGGTCTTTTCATCTACCTTCCCTAATAATGGCATTGCACCATACCAAACAATGGTCTTGTTTACCAAAAGAATAGGCGTTACTATTTTCGATTGAGTAAAAGATACTTTAATTTTCTGGCTCTTCAACTGGTCTAGCCATGCTTTATTTGCAACCGTCTCTGGTATACATATCTCAATTTGACTAATCCTAAATTCTTTTAGAAAATTCATCAGTTTTGTCTGGTGCACATAAGGTAAAATAAGCAGACATTCCTGTCTTTCCCCTGCTAAGTCCTCTCTCAGCACATTCTCATATCTACTATCAACATAAACGAATGGTTTCTCCTCACCCTCAATGGCACGATAATCCATCTTTCGATAAGCTACTTGTCGTTTCTGAAACATCTTTTCTAAATAAGGAACATGAATATCCACATAATCGAAAATCCGTACCAAAGACTTATCCTTGTAGTTTCTATGAATCCGACCTGCATACTGAATCAAATTATTTTTCCAAGAAAAGGGTGCTGCCAAGATAAGCGTGTCTAGCTGAGGTAAGTCAAAACCTTCGCCAATGTATTTTCCAGTAGACAATAAAACAAACCCTTTATCTAACTGTTCTAACGTCTCCATTAAACTTGTTCTATCTCGGACTTTGGTTTTTCCGCTAATAATATAACAGTCATCAACCTCTTTCTCTTTCAATAACTTTTCAAAGACATCTATCTGTTGAATTCGATTGACTAGAACCAAGATATTCCGCCCTTCTGCCACTTGGGCTAGAATATCCTTGAGAATCATCTGATTCCTCACTGAGTCTATAGCAATCCAATCACTAAGCTGTATAAAATTACTTGCTTTGATCTTTTCAATCTCCAAATGACCAAAAGAAGTGAATCTTAATTGCAATTGCCGTTTAAAATCCGTCTCCCTCTTATCAGCAGTATGGAGTATCTCACCAATTCTCTGAAAAACAATAGGCTCATGACCATTCTTACGCTCAGGCGTAGCCGTCAAACCGTAAAGATACTTCCCTCTAAACTGAGCAACAACTTTTTCAAACATCAAGGCAGAGACATGATGACACTCATCCACAATCATCATCTCATACTCATCCAAAAGACTTTGACTATTTTCCAACTTAAATAGAGATTGAATCATAACAATATCAACCAGTTTACTCAGCCATTTCTTAGTCCCACCGTACTGCCCAACATAGCCTATTACCTTTTCACAGCCTGATGCCGTATAACGGGTAGCTTCTTCCTCTTCGAAAGTCAAAAAATGGTTTAAACGATCCAGCCATTGGTCTAAGAGTTGCCTATTATGAACTAGGATAATTGTTTTGGTCTTCCGTTCAGAGATGAGGGCAGCACCTAAAACGGTCTTCCCAAAACCAGTCTCCGCATGGAGTAAACCATTTTCTTTGGAAATCATATCTGACAGGGCTAACTCTTGCTCAAAAGTGAGTTCTCCCTTAAATTCCACTCTAATAGACCTTTGTACCTTTCTCCTATCTTCCACAGATACCTGCTTAAATTTATCTTGCAATGGATACAGCAAGCCTCTTGGCAGCCATAAATAATAATCGGATTCTCCAAATAAATACATTCTCTCAGGAATTTGATAGGTTGGCTGTCGCATAGCCTGCTTTACATAAAATTCGGGATTAGAAAATGAAGCCATATTTTTCAAGAAAAAAAGTGTCTTGGGTGTCACAGACGATTTTTCAAGTTGGATAGTATTAGATAAGACGATCTGCAACTCCTTGTCCAATTCTTGCTTACCTAACTCCTCTTGGATTAACAGTGCCACTTTAGCAGTTGAAATCCTCTGAATCTCTTGTAGATACCTCCATTGGTCTTCATAAGGCTGAAACTGTTCATCCACAAAGACCGTTCGCCCTTGATGGTAAGCTTCTCCTTGAAAAGGCAAGGCAATCAAATTTCCAAATCCCCCCTTAGGAAGGACATCCTGATTTGGAAACATGCGATCAAAAGAATCAAAGGACAGTTGCATACTTTCCTGCATAGCCAGTTCTAACAATTTCTTTCCAAACAAGCGAGCCTCTCGACTCGGAATCGCTTCCTCAAAGAAGAACCAAATATGGAGTCCGTGACCCGAACGAGAAATCTCTAAATGGGCTTCCATCTGGCGTTCCCTGGCTATTCTTCGAATGGTTAAACCAGCTTCTTTCCAATCTCCTTCATCAAAATCCAGTACCAAAAAATAACAGCTATCATCTAAGTGCATAGGAAAGATACCGATAGCTGTCTCCCCACGAAAATGAGATTTCAAAACGGAGTCCGTCAATGTCTGGAAACTCCGTTTTTCAGGTGATAACTGCTTCCAACCATAATTATAGGAAGGAAAATACTGAATTTTCCCTTGTTCATTGATAAAACTCTTAGCATAAACATCATAACGGCCAGCAAACACAGAGGTAAACAATTGTAATTTTTCTTGCGTCGTCAAGTGACTACTTTGAAGTTGGAACATCTCCTCGAACTGAGAGCGTTCCATCACAAACTGACTCTTGTCTTTAAGACGTTGACACAAGAAAAACTCACTATCCCCATTAAAAAAAGAAAAGACATCAAGTACTTCTACCACAATTCCATCCAAAGACACAAAAACAGCCATAAGAGTCACCTCCTTGATTCCTATAGGCTGATTATAACAAGAATAGCTGAAATTGTACACGAAAATAAAATCCCTTACTTGTTACAATAGCTTTGAAAACTTTTATTTCTTTGCTACCCAGCCGATGGCATCGCTAGGTGGATTTTCAATATCAATCCAGATAAATTCAATACCGATTTCCCCATCTTTAAACTTAGTCAAACGAATACCGTTGATTTCCAGTTCATTGAGTCGTTGACCTGTCAAGACTTCTCGTTCTTTCAACTGGAAAACTTAAGGGGAACTAATACAAATCTTCTAAGCTTCTGTATTCAATAATTTCATTTTTTATAATATTCTTTTTAAACTCAAAATGTTTTAAAGGATTATCGATTAACACTAACTTCGGAATATCGTCTAGGTTGGTGACCAAGGATAAAATAAAATCCGATTGAAACTCTTTGGCTTTTTCGAATTCTTTCGCAGTCAAACGCACACGCCCCTTAGATTTTCGGATACCTTTTACTTCGGCAAGGTAAGAATGCTCTTGAACATCTACTTGGAAATCATATCCATCACCATAAAGACGGGCATCGGTTAACTGTCCACCTTGGAATTTTTCTTCTTTATCAAAATGAAGGATAAAATAATTCTCTGCCTCCATTCCCGTTTCCTGTAGACGTTTGAATTTGGTTCGAATGATTGGCTTTTCAATAGTTGTAATACCCATTTGCTTCCCTTCACTGGCAAGTAACATTTTAACGATTTCAGCATAACTCTGAACATCTTCATTCCCAAACATCATATCAATTAAATCTTTACGAAAACGGTAAACTTCAGCTTTCTGCCACCAACCTTTTCGATTATTGTCAAAATAAGGATCAAACAAATCCATTCTATTTTTTACAACTCCAGTTGTTTCAGCAATTCCCAGAGAAACCACATAGCGATAAAACTCCGACTTGCTAGAACATTGAAACTCTTTTATAAAAAGCTTGTCAAACTTGGCAAGACCGTAGCCAATTAAATTTAACAATTCATAATGAGGGTGTTTGGACATCACTTTCTCCATCAATAGATATTGATTTCATTATACCAAAAAACACGGCTCATCACCGTGTTTCTGTGTTTATTTCACCAACTTCTTCATCTCATCAATACGTGCTACGGTCGCATCATATTTCGCTTGGTAGTCAGCTTGTTTGTCGCGTTCTTTTTGGACGACTTCTGGTTTGGCATTGGCTACGAAGCGTTCGTTAGAGAGCTTCTTGCCTACCATGTCCAGTTCTTTTTGCCATTTAGCCAGTTCCTTGTCGAGACGAGCTAGTTCTTCTTCGACATTTAGGAGATCTGCGAGTGGCAGGTAGATTTCTGCTCCTGTGATGACACTTGACATAGCGAGTTCAGGTGCAAGGATATTTGATGCAATTTCCAGGTGTTCTGGATTTGTGAAGCGTTTGATGTAGTTGACATTGCTGTTAAAGAAGGCTTCCAAGTCGCTATCGCTTGTCTTAACAAGGATTGTAATCGGCTTGCTTGGAGCAACGTTTACTTCCGCACGCGCATTACGAACGGCACGGATCAAGTCTTTGAGGCTTTCCACACCAGTGTGGGCTACAAGGTCTTCAAAGGCTGGGTTGACAGTTGGGTATGCAGCTGTAACAATAGAGCCTTCTGAGATTTGTCCAAAGATTTCCTCTGTCACAAATGGCATGATTGGGTGAAGGAGACGAAGGATCTTGTCCAAAGTATAAAGGAGAACAGAACGTGTGATGACTTTCTCTTCTTCATTGTCGCTATAAAGGACTTCCTTGGTCAACTCAACGTACCAGTCCGCAAACTCATCCCAGATGAAGTTGTAGAGTATGTGTCCAGCCACACCAAACTCAAACTTGTCAAAGTTGGCAGTAGCTTTTCCGATGGTTTCATTGAGGTTGTGGAGAATCCAGTGGTCTGTGACATTACCAGCTTCCTTGTTGACAACTTTTTCAACATTGGCAGTTGCTTGCTCGAGGGTCAAACCTTCATTGTTCATGAGGATATAACGAGAGATGTTCCAAATCTTGTTAATGAAGTTCCATGAAGCATCCATTTTCTCGTAAGAGAAGCGGACGTCTTGTCCTGGTGCAGAACCGTTTGAAAGGAACCAACGAAGGGCATCGGCACCGTATTTCTCGATGACATCCATTGGGTCAATCCCGTTACCGAGAGATTTAGACATCTTGCGTCCTTGCTCATCACGAATGAGACCGTGAATCAGAACGTTTTGGAATGGCTGACGACCAGTGAATTCCAAGGATTGGAAGATCATACGAGACACCCAGAAGAAGATGATGTCGTAACCTGTTACCAAGGTTGAAGTTGGGAAGTAACGTTTGAAGTCTTCTGAGTCGACATCAGGCCAGCCCATGGTTGAGAATGGCCAGAGAGCAGAACTGAACCAAGTATCCAAGACGTCTTCATCTTGTGTCCATCCGTCACCTTCTGGAGCTTCTTCACCGACATACATTTCACCCTCAGCATTGTACCAAGCAGGGATTTGGTGACCCCACCAGAGCTGACGAGAGATTACCCAGTCGTGGACATTTTCCATCCATTGAAGGAAGGTATCGTTGAAACGTGGCGGGTAGAATTCTACCTTGTCTTCTGTATCTTGGTTGGCAATAGCATTTTTCGCCAATTGGTCCATCTTAACGAACCATTGAGTAGACAAGCGTGGTTCAACCACAACACCTGTACGCTCTGAGTGACCAACACTGTGGACACGTTTTTCGATTTTAACGAGGGCACCGATTTCTTCCAACTTAGCAACGACTGCCTTACGAGCTTCAAAACGATCCATACCTGCAAATTCAAAGGCCAATTCATTCATAGTTCCATCATCGTTCATGACGTTGACTTGCGGCAAGTTATGACGTTGACCAACCAAGAAGTCGTTTGGATCGTGGGCAGGCGTAATTTTTACAACACCCGTACCAAATTCAGGGTCTGCGTGCTCATCCCCAACGATTGGGATGAGTTTATTAGCGATTGGAAGGATGACATTTTTACCGATCAAATCCTTGTAGCGTGGGTCTTCTGGGTTGACCGCAACGGCAACGTCCCCAAACATAGTCTCAGGACGAGTTGTTGCCACTTCAAGGGCGCGTGAGCCGTCTTCTAGCATGTAGTTCATGTGGTAGAAGGCACCTTCGACATCCTTGTGAATCACCTCGATATCAGAAAGGGCTGTGCGAGCAGCTGGGTCCCAGTTGATGATAAACTCACCACGGTAGATCCAGCCTTTCTTGTAAAGGTCCACAAAGACCTTACGAACAGCTTTTGACAAACCTTCGTCAAGAGTGAAACGCTCACGAGAGTAGTCTACAGAGAGCCCCATCTTGCCCCATTGTTCCTTAATAGTAGTGGCATATTCGTCTTTCCATTCCCAGACCTTCGTCAAGAAAGATTCACGACCTAGGTCATAACGTGTAATGCCCTCTCCACGCAAGCGCTCCTCAACCTTAGCCTGAGTGGCAATCCCAGCGTGGTCCATCCCCGGAAGCCAAAGGGTATCAAAACCTTGCATGCGTTTTTGACGGATGATGATATCTTGCAAAGTCGTATCCCAAGCGTGACCAAGGTGAAGTTTCCCAGTTACGTTTGGTGGCGGAATAACGATAGAATAAGGCTTAGCCTTTTGATCGCCTGAAGGCTTGAAAACATCGGCATCAAGCCATTTTTGGTAACGACCAGCCTCAACCTCGGCTGGATTGTATTTAGGTGAAAGTTCTTTAGACATGTGTTTGTCCTTTCTCTATTTTGTTCATTTTATTTTGAATTTGTTTAGCAGCTTCTTCTGCTGATAAATTCGTATTATTTATTTTAAAGTAGTGGTGTAGCTCATTCGGTTGATGTTGGGAATTTAATTGAAGTGTTTCAGTGATTTCTAAAATTTCTCTTTCAGATACCTCAATATGTCGTTTTAAGGGTTTGTGCTTTAATCGATTCTCCGTTCGATTTCGATGTAAGCGCTCCTCAAGACTTGTTTCCAACTCCACAAACAGAATCTCTTGATGATAGTCATTCAACAAATCCTGAATTTGCTGCAAATACAGCAGCTGGTACTGATTTGAAAAATCAATTACGTCAGTTAAAATTACTGATCGCTGATTTCTTGCACTTGCTCCAAGGAAAGAAAAGGTGATTCCACGAACAAATTCCCACATTTCCTCTGTAAAGTCCTGATAGATTTCTAATGCAAAATCGATGGCTTGATGGTTATAAAAGAGGGTAGCATCTGTCAGTCGAGATAACTCTTGACCAATCGTCATTTTCCCAGAAGCCGGAGCCCCAATGATGAAAAGATGCATCAAATCACCTCCCACTCACTTCTCAGCAAACCATATATCAGACTGTCACAGCGGTTTTCTTGAACATCTTTACGGTCTCGGATACAAGCTTCGAGGGTAAAGCCAAGCTTTTCCGCGACTCGTTGACTTTGGACATTATAACCAAAACAAGTTAGTTCAATCTTGTGAAGACCCAAATCTTTAAAACCTAAGTCAATCAAGGCACGCGCTGCTTCTGGCACATAACCGCGTCCCCAATCGTCTGGGTGTAAGGTATAGCCAATTTCCAGTACATCATCTTCATGACGATGGTTGAAATCAACAGAGCCGATAACTTTATCAGTCCCTTTGACGACAATTCCATAGCCTGCTGGGAGATTATCCTTTTCATTGCGCTCCGGAAGAATGTGCTCCAGATAATAAATCTCATCTTCCAAGGTCTTGACGGGTAGAAAGCCTGCTGGGTAAGAGACTTCCGGACGACTAGCATAGTCAAAGATATCCTCAGCATCCGCCACAGTACGGACTCGTAAAACGAGACGTTCTGTTTCCAAGCGTTCTGGCAGTTCAGTTCTTGCCATCCTTTTTCCTCGCTTTCTTAATGAAGCTCCCCTTAATATCTACACGCTTGTCCAGATAACGATAGACGCGCTGGTGACCATCCCCCATAAAGTAAATCGGCGCAAAACGGTCATTTTTAAAATGTCCCTTTTCATCCAAAAGTTCTGGGTCAACAAGTCGCTCAACAATCTTAGCGAAAATATGACAAATTCCCTCTTTCTCAACAATCCTATCTACCTGACAATCCAAAACGACTGGACAATCCTCTAAAATCGGTGCCTGAGTTCGTTCAGAAATTTCATAATGCACTCCCAAACGTTCCAATTTCTCTCGATGACTGATAAAACCAGCCTGCTCCATCTCGAGCATGAGATTTTCATCAGGAATATTCACAGTAAACTTCTGGTAATGCTTGATTTGCTCAGTCGCATTTTCTTTAGCACCAACACCGATGACTAGCCAATCTCCCAAGCTACAAGAAGAGCTACAGGTCGTAATATTGTGTCCAAAATTCTGATCCTGATACCCCAAAATGAAGATAGGAAAACCATAATAGAGTTTACTTGTTTTAAAAGATTGCTTCATAACAACCTCCTTTGACTAAGGCGCAAAAGAAAAGCCCTGCCATCTACATGACAGGGACGAATGTATTTATCCGCGGTACCACCCAATTTCGGGCAGTTGCCCGCAACTCTCGTCTTTAAAACAAAAAGACACTTTTATTTCAATTTTTCATCCATCAGCAACCAGTTTTGACACATTTGTGGACTTCTCAGCGCCGCCACTTTCTGTAAAATGTGGGATTCAAAACACCTCTAATGGCTCTATTGTAGCAAGATTTTTTCGGAAATGCAAGGCACAAGAAAAATTACTTGAACTTGATGCCATTTTCTTTCAATTTCTTGATTGTAGCTGGGCCGATTCCTTTCAAGGCAAGGAGTTCTTTTTCAGTCCAGTTTTTAAAATCTGACGCAGACTTGATGCCTTCATCATAGAAAGTTTTGGCACGGTCAAGTGGAAGTCCACCCAAGTTTGCTGCAAAATCTTCTACAGAATTGGCTACTTTTTGAGCTTGCTCTTTGGTAGCTTCTACTGCTTGTTCAACTTTTTTAGAAACAGCCTTACCAGCTTGGCTCGCTGACTGCTCAGCACGTTTTACGACTTTTTTTGTCTCTTCTACAACCTTAGTCACAGTACTTGAAAAAGCACCTGCACGACGGAGGCTATTTCGTAATTGTTTTTTACGATTGAGTTTCTTTGACATGATAAAATCCTTTCAATAAAAAATCCCTGCTCTGACAAGGATTTAATATAAATATTCTATCAAGATTTTAGTAAAAAATCAAGAATCTTTCTCGTTTAATAATTCCGCTCACCAAACAAGCCTTCTGGTAAATCATGGAATCCCTTGCCTGCCTTGAAGTTTTCAAACTTACCAAGCAAGAACTGATAAGCATCCAAGCGGCTCTCATAACGAATCATGGCATCTTTGGCACGCTCGTCCTGGTCTTCTTCGTAAACTTTTTGACTTTCCTTGTGCGCCATGTCGTTGATCATGATTTGGGTATTGACCCAGGCTTCAAATTCCTTCATAAATTCTTGTTCGTAACTCATTGCTTCTCCTTATTCTAATCCACGGAAATAGTCCGTGTCAATCTCACGGTAGGGTTGAATATCCTGAACGTACTCCAACACACCTTGGAATTCCCCATCTTCATCGTGCACTGCAGCGTAGGTGATGTGGACAAACTTACCTCGCGACTCAGACTTGAACCACATTTCATACTTGTCTTTGCTTCCCTCACGAAGCCCCTTCATGATAGTCTTGACCTTGTCCAAGTACTTAGGCGGATGGCAGAGTTCAACATTGCGTCCGACTTGGGACGGCGTCCGTTTGAAAATCATCTCATCAGCTGGCGTATTGTCATTGTAATACTGGAAAATATCATCTTTATTGACAAAGGTAATCTCCATAGGAAGATGATTGAGGATGAGGTTGGCCTGCTCGACTGAGAGATAGCCATTCCCAAAAACCTGTTGACTACGGCGGTCCAGCACTGCTTCCTTTTCCTTAGGGGTAAAGGTAATGGTAAACTGACCTTCTGGCGTATCAATAACCTGCTGAACTTGACCCTCTGCCGTATCTAGCTGTACAGGCTCCTCTTCACTCTTTTCCTCAACAAAACTCTGGCGTTCTGGCACCCATTTCTCAGACGGACGGATGATAGCATAACCATAGGCATCGCTCTCCTCCGCAATCTGAAGCCAGTCATCTTGAGTAAAGGACTCGAGGAGAATCATGAGAAGGATGGACTCTTCCTTGAAAATCATACTTTCAAACTCTGTCGCAAAGGCTTCAAAAGCTTCTTTTACGCTGCTAATTGACACTTCTGGTAGTGACTTGGCTGTCGCTAAAGCTGTTTGAAAAAGTTCCCTGATCTGGTCATCCACTCCCCACATGACCTTAGGAGGTGAATCGTGACCATAGCGCTCCATGATGGGGAAAAATAGCTCTTCCTTACGCTGGTAGTGGATGTCAAATTGACCGACAAGGCCCATCTGTCGAACCAAGCCCTTACGCATCTCCGCAAGCATTTCCTCGTCTTCCATGGTCTCATAGGTATCTAACAATCTCCGAATACGAATCAAGGCAGCACGGAGGGCCAGATTTTCATCCTTGAAGACACGAACTGGGTGACCTGGGTGCTCGGTATCTGAAACTTCGACATCCTTAACAGCATTTTTAAAAAGATTAGCATGGACATCACAGAGTTCCATGACATCTTCAAAGGTGACACCTGAGTCTGAGTTCATCAGCTCGTGCTCCATGAGGGAAATCTCTATGGCTGAGACACCCGCAAAGGTCGCATCAAAACGCTCCTGAACCGACTCAGGAGAGGCGCCATTATGCAATTCTAACAAAATATCCCGTAGGACATGAATCCGTTCATCTGCCATTAGTCTAATCCAATCACTTCGTAGCCATTCGCTTCCAGCGTACGGACTATCTTGTCCATAGGAGTTCCTTCCAACTTAGAACCCTGTTTGAGCGATACTTTACGCCCAACAGTATTGCGCATCAAGGGATTAGCAAGGGGTTTAAATCCCAGCTCAACTAGGATTTCCAAGACTTCTGGATTCTTGTCCACCACTTCTGCAACGGGAATTGACACATCGATGATATTGTCCATGACGACCTCCATTGTATGTTCTAAAATGATTTTACTGCTTATATTATACCACAAGGAAAGAGATTAAAAAACTAGCAGTACAAGACTTGCTAGTTCTCTGCGACTTGGATTAGCATCTAAATAAGCTTAAAGAGCCAATCCAATATTTTAAATAATAGCTTGTAAAACAGCAATTGGACTGCAAAAGAGATGATCATCCAAAAGAATTTCAAAATCCCAATAATCGGTTTGATAAAAAGAATAGCAAGAAGACCCAAAAAAATTTCATTCTCTCTCCTCTGGCTTGATGAGCTACCGAGCCGTATCCATTAACTTGTCTGCAATAAAAAGTTTTCCCAGACCGACAACGGCGTGGTCATCTTTCTTTATCGTTTTCATGACTTTTACACCTTGCACGGTCAAAAAGTAATTCCCATAAGTTTTAGCTAGAATTTTTATGAGTCCCATATTACTCTCCTTCGATGATTTCAGCCTCTTTTCGGATTGTTTCAACATCTTCTTGATATTGAACTTCACTATAGTTGACTAGCTTGGATAATTCTTTCTGCAAGCTTTCACCCATCGGTTTCATAGTTGCAAAGGTTAAACCACCTGAAATGATACCACCCAAGATAGGAATGAATTTTCCCATTCCTTTGGCCAACCCTCCCTTGGTCAGATTCACACCAAATATTTTTAGGACTTTTTTCAAAATAGGGTACCAAAGCGTCTTTGTTAACGCTTTATTAGGTACTGTTTTCATTACCTGTTTGGCAATTGTTATACCACCTGCACGTAGCAAAGCAGCGGTTCCATTCACCCCCAACATGACGCCTAGATAAAGCAAGAGGGTATTTTGAGCATCTTCACTCAACTCATCGCGTGAAGCCCAAAGATCCTCATATCCATAAATATAACCTAATTCTTGAGCCAATTTCAGAGAGAAACCATAAAATTGAGCCACATCAGCTGGAATGGTAATTGCCATAGCAATCCCTCCTGGTAATCCTGCAACAACAGACGTTCCACTCGCCAATAATACATTGTCCCGAATACAAGCATTAGCTACACGATCTAAGATTTCTTGAGATAGAAGAGTCGTTGGACCTTGTTCCAATAAGGTAGGAATATCTTTTGGATCCAATTCTTTGGAAAACTTATCTACTAAAAATTTCGAACGATCAACCTTAACAACAGGTAGTTTCACCACTTGTTGCAATACTTGCATAGCCAACTCTTGTTCAGCCATATAAATACCTCTTTCTCTTATATCTTTATTTCATAATATCACACTATCTGAATTTTATAAAGCTTTTTAATAATCTTTAACTCTAGAAAGATTCCCTAGCATGCTTTGTAGTCATTTCCCCACTAAAAAAGAGGGTTGCCCCTCTTCTTAGTTCTTATCCAGATTGCGTAGCATTTCGTCAATCTTGTTCCCATATTCGATGGATTCGTCTTTGACGAAGGTCAAATCTGGGATTTTGTACAATTTCAAATTGCGACCAAGTTCACGTTTGATAGTACCAGTTGCTTTTTCAAGCCCGATTTGGGCTTTTTGATTATCTGAAGCAAGGTTACTCAAAATGGTGTAGTAAACCTTGGCAACAGACAAGTCACCTAGCATCTGAACATCTGTGATGGTCACGCCTTGGACACGCGGATCACGGACTTTCTTTTGCAAAATCTCATTGACTTCACGCTTGATTTCCATGCCCACACGATCCGTACGGAAATGATTTGCCATGATATTCCTTTCTCTACTTTGAATCAAAAGCTAGGCCAGCAGACCTAGCTATTTCTATTAGATAGAGGAACTAGAGCCATTTGAATCTAGGAAACAAGCCTTAGATAGAACTGAAGTTCATCAAGGCGCTGTTGACGACGAGTCAAATGAGCTATCGTTTCTCTATTATCTCTTGATTTCTTCCATGACATAAGCCTCAATCACATCATCAGTCTTGATATCATTGTAGCCGTCAATCATCAATCCACCTTCACGACCGTTTGTAACTTCTTTGACGTCGTCTTTGTAGTGTTTCAAGCTTGCGAGTTCGCCATCATAGATAACAACACCGTCACGGATAACACGGACTTTAGAGTCACGGGTAACCTTACCGTTGATAACCATGAATCCACCGATAGTTCCCACTTTAGATACCTTGAAGGTTTCACGAATAACTGCTTCACCGATAACTTTTTCTTCAAATTCTGGATCAAGCATCCCTTTCATAGCTTCTTCCATCTCTTCGATAACCTTGTAGATAATGCTGTGGAGACGTATTTCAACATCGTCAGCTTCTGCTTGTTGACGAGCTTGTGGTGTAGGGCGTACGTTGAAACCAACGATAAAGGCATTTGAAGCTTCTGCAAGGGTCACGTCTGATTCGTTGATCGCACCGACCGCTGAGTGAACGATGGTCACTTTGACACCTTCCACATCGATTTTTTGAAGTGAGGCAGAAAGGGCTTCAACAGAACCTTGTACATCGGCCTTGATGATAACGTTAACAGACTTAAGTTCACCAGCTTTGAGGGTATCAAAGAGGTTTTCAAGGCTGACACGTTGGGTAGCTTGACGTTGTTTCATAAGGGCACGTTTGGCACGTTCTTCACCTGCTGCACGCGCAGATTTTTCATCTTCGTAAACGGCAAAGTGGTCACCTGCCATTGGCGCTTCATTCAAACCTGTGATTGAAACTGGTGTTGATGGTCCAGCAACCTTAACACGACGACCAAGGTCGTTAGTCATAGCACGGACACGACCGAAGGTATTTCCGACAACGATAGGGTCTTGGACATTCAAGGTACCTTGTTGAACAAGAAGGGTTGCGACCGCACCTTTTCCTTTATCCAGGCGAGCTTCGATAACTGTACCGATCGCACGCACTGTTGGGTCTGCCTTGAGTTCTTGGATTTCAGCCACAAGAAGGACTGTTTCCAATAATTCTTCGATATTTTGGTTGAATTTAGCTGAGATTTCAACAAATTCAGAATCTCCACCCCAAGCAGTTGACATAACTCCATGCTCTGCCAATTCACCTATAACGCGTTCTGGGTTAGCACCTGGTTTATCAATCTTGTTGATGGCTACGATGATTGGAACGTTGGCCGCTTTTGAGTGGTTGATGGCTTCGATAGTCTGAGGCATAACCCCGTCATCTGCCGCTACGACCAAGATAGTAATATCGGTAACAGAAGCACCACGCGCACGCATAGATGTAAAGGCCGCGTGTCCTGGTGTATCAAGGAAGGTAATCTTCTTACCATTTTCAACAATTTGATAGGCACCGATATGCTGAGTGATACCACCTGCTTCACCTGTCGCAACACGAGAGTTACGAAGGGTATCTAGGAGTGTTGTTTTACCATGGTCAACGTGTCCCATGATAGTTACAACTGGTGGACGCTCAACCAATTCATCTTCATTGAGATAACCATCTTCGACAAAGAAACGTTCGATATCGGCATTATCCACTTCAACCTTTTGTTTGGCTTCGATACCGTAATCCACCATGAGGAGTTCGATTGTTTCCCCATCCAAGGATTGGTTCTGTGTGGCCATGACACCCATCATAAAGAGTTTCTTAACGATTTCAGCTGGTTCACGTTTGATACGTTTTGCGATTTCCGCAACGGTCATACCATCTGTATACTCAAATTCTGTTGGCAATTCATGGAATTTACGCTCTGTAACAGGTTTTGGAGTCTGATTACGGTTGTTCTTGTTATTGCCTTTTTTGTTCTTTTTGTTGTTATTCCAGTTACTATTCTTTTGATTTCTCACTTGATTTTGACTACTTCGATTCTTTTGTTGTTTTCTAGGACCATCTTCTTCGTGATCATAATCGTCACGATTTTTGTCTGGTCGAGCTTGTTTTTTACGACGTGTATCCACTGCAGGTTCTTTTTTCTCAGGGACGACTTCAACCACTGCTTGAACTTGCTGTGCTTGTTGCGCTTGTTCAGCTAACTTAGCCGCTTCTTCAAAGATTTCCTCTGGTTCCTTGCGTTTGTTAGCTTGAGCCAAGGCTTCTTTAGCAGCCTGATACTGCTTGAAGCGTTCCTCACTTGAACGTGCGTACTCTGCATTTTGTTCTGCTTTTAGGGCTGCTGCACGGGCTTTAAAGTCAACACGTGGAGCCGCTTGATTTGGACGCTTGTCCTCTTGCTGACGACGATCGTTTCCACGATTTTGCTGACCTTTCTGTTTCTTAGCTTGGTCATTAAAGCGGCGATTATCGCGGTTTCCTTGACCTTGTTTTCCACCATTGCGGCCGTCGTTTTTCTGACGGTTTCCGTTTTGTTGTTGGTCACGGTTATTGCCCTTATTTTGCTTGCGTCGTTCTGCCTGCTCTTTGGCACGGGCTTCACGCTCAGCCTTGAAATTACGGCTTTGCGGTTTAGCTGCTACTTTTTCTGCCTTCGGAGCGACTGGCTCAGCTGGTTTTGCCTCTTCCTTGGCTACAGCTGGTTTTACTGGTTCAGACTTTTCGGCTTTCTTTTCTGCACTTGCTTTTGGGGCTGCAGGTTTTGCCTCTTCCTTAGCTACAGCTGGTTTAGCTGGCTCAGATTTTTCGGCTTTCTTTTCTGTACTTGCTTTTGGGGCTGCAGGTTTTGCTTCTGCTTTCGGAGCAACTGCAGGCTTAAAGCTGGCAGCGATTTTTGCAGCGACAGCTTCTTCCACACTTGATGAGTGGCTTTTCACATCCAAGCCCAACTCTTTTGCACGCGCTACAACTTCTTTACTTTCTTTTCCAAGCTCTTTTGCGATTTCGTACAATCTTTTCTTAGACAAATCATGTCCTCCTCTTCTATTCCATAAAAGACCTCATTTTCTTTGTAAATCCAGCATCTGTCACAGCCAAAACCTTTCTTGATTTTCCGACTGCTATGCTTAATTCCAGTGTTGAAAACACGGTTACAATTTCTACTTGATAATAATGACTTTTATCTTGAATCTTCTTGGTCAGATTGGGTCCAGCATCATGGGCTAGAAAGACCAACTTGGCCTTGCCGTCTTGAATGGCCTTGACCACCAATTCTTCACCCGATATAATCCGCCCTGCTCTCTGAGCAAGCCCCAAGAGATTGCTTATCTTTTGCTTATTCAAGTCCTAACTCTCTTCTTTTCACTTTGTGATCCACATAAGCGATCAACTCGTCATAAAAGCTTTCTTCCACTTCCATGTTAAAGCTGCGGTTAAAGACCTTCTTCTTTTTAGCCTCTAAGGCTTCTGCATTGTCTAGCTTGATATAAGCGCCGCGGCCATTGGCCTTGCCTGTCGGATCGATAAAGACTTGTCCTTCTTTGTTTTTGACAATGCGGAGCAAATCACGCTTATCAATCACTTCATTGGACACGACAGACTTGCGCAAAGGGATTTTTCTCGTTTTCATCTTTCCCTCCTCTAGCAGCTTTTATTCTTCTACAGTATCGTTTTCTGCTTCCAAATCTACCGAACCAGCTTCTTCCATAGCTTCAAATTCGCTAGCAGACTTGATATCGATACGGTAACCAGTCAAGTGAGCCGCCAAGCGAACGTTTTGCCCACGGCGACCAATGGCAAGAGAAAGCTTGTTATCAGGAACAACCACCAAGGCACGTTTGCTGTCGTTTTCGTCAAAGATAACTTGGTCAACCTCAGCAGGAGCGATGGCATTGTAGATAAATTCAGCTGGATCTGCTACCCACTCGATAACGTCGATATTTTCTTCGATTGGCACCATACGGTCATTTTTAGCATCGTAACGAGCTGGGTGGAATTTGCTAGTAATCTTCTTGATATTCGCTCCACCACGTCCAACGATTGTACCAATAGCATCCACGTTTGGATTGTGGCTACGAACGGCAACCTTGGTACGGTCACCAGCTTCACGAGCCACGCTCATGATTTCAACAGTTCCATCATAAACTTCTGGAATTTCTTGCTCCATCAAACGTTTGATCATTTCTGGATGGCTACGGCTAACAAAGACGTTGACACCACGAGGGTTGTCTTCAACCTTGTAGACATACACTTCAATACGATCATGAGAAGCAAAAACTTCACCAGGTATTTGGTCTTGTTTTGACAATTGGGCTTCGATGCTCCCGAGGTTGACATAGATAAAGCGGTTGTCAAAGCGTTCTACTGTACCAGACATGATTTCTTGCTCATGCTCTTTGTAAGTATTGTAAGTGATGGCACGTGTTTGCTTGCGCATTTTTTCCATGATGGTTTGTTTGGCAGATTGGGCTGCTACACGACCAAACTCAGCAGGCGCTTCTTCAAACTTGATTTTGTCTCCAAGCTCATAGGCTGAATTGATGGCAAGAGCATCTTTCAAGCTGATTTCCAAACGGCTATCAAATACTTCATCAACCACTTCACGGACAGTATAAACTGTAAAGTCACCTGTTTTTTCGTTGAAGTCAATAGCTACGCTGTCTGATTGACCATAGCGTCTGCGATAAGCGGAACGAAGCGACTCTACTACTGCGTCGATGATGTCTTCTTTTTTGATTCCCTTGTCTTCTTCCAAAATGCGGAAGGCCTCTAGCATTTCTTTACTCATGTTTTCTTCACTTTTGAATCCTCAAAAGCTATCCTTTCTTTTTCTATAATTTAACTGCTAAACGTGCTTTTGATACTAAACTGTATGGAATTTGGACGGTTTTCTTACGCGTCTTGTCCATATATTCCATAGTCAACTCGTCCTCTTCGAAGGCCAACAAGGTTCCTTCAAAGACCTTTTGCTTATCGATGGCTTGGTAGAGCCCGACATGGATGTATTTCCCAACCGCTCCAGCAACGGCATCCTTGGTTTTCAAAGGACGTTCCAAGCCTGGACTGGTGATTTCTAGGAAATATTGTTCTGGGAAGGGATCTGGCTTGATGGTGTCTAGGACAGGACTGATAATTTCTGTCAAGTCTGCCGTGTCGTTCAAGGTAATTCCTTCAGGTTTATCTACAAAAATACTGAGAATCATGTCACTGCCAATCTTTCCATACTCGATATCCACGAGTTCGAAAGGTGATTGAATGACAGGTTCTACAACTTCTCTGACTAATTCTACGATTGTTGCGATTGCGTCCACCTCCTCATAAGCAAGAGGCGAAGATATTTCCCCGCCTCTCTTTCTCATATTCTTGCTCTTAGTATAGCACATTTGCTAACTTATGTAAAGCAAAAGCACTTATACAGCCTGATTTCAGGCTATTTCTTAAAATTCTGCCTCAACTCGGTAGATAACTTGCCCCTTGTTGGAGAATCTTTGCTCGTATTCTGTCATGACATTGCCTTCAAAATCACTAGCATGTAAATCAAGCCAGACACCATTGAGTTTCATGCCATACTGAGAAAAACTCACTAGGCTATACTCAAACAAGCCACGGTTATCCGTCTTAAAATGAATTTCTCCATTTTCAGGCAAGATACGTTTGAAGGTATCCAAGAAGGTCTTGTAGGTCAAACGACGCTTTTCATGGCGTTTTTTAGGCCATGGATCTGAAAAGTTCAGATACAAGCGATCAATCTCTCCATCTTCAAAATAGTCGGTCAAGTCAGAACCATCCACCCACAAGAGCTTGATGTTAGGCACTCCAACTTCAAGTACCTTGTCCAAGGCGTAACTCAAAACAGACTTTTGAATATCAATCCCGATATAGTTGATGTCAGGGTTTTGTTTGGCCATACCTGAAACAAAGGCACCCTTTCCACTTCCAACTTCCACATGAATGGGATTATCATTGCCAAATAAGTCCCGCCATTTTCCCTTGGCTTCCAAGGGATTGAGGATCACATACTGGGGATTTGCCTCTAGTAATTCTGTCGCCCCTTTACGATTTCTAACTCTCATCTTCTCTTTCCATACTTGTCTCGGAAGTGACGTAAGCCATGGATCTCCCGATTGACATTTTCTAAATCTTGGTTCATATAATACTTGGAAATCTGGCTCAAATAAGACAATTGACCGTACCAATACAATTTATTTAATACCGTCTGATTGTACTTGTAACCGTAGTAGGTCAACCATTCCTTCCACTGATGTTCTGGAATATAATGGCA
Source organism: Streptococcus pseudopneumoniae (assembly GCF_038148935.1). GTDB lineage: Bacteria > Bacillota > Bacilli > Lactobacillales > Streptococcaceae > Streptococcus > Streptococcus pseudopneumoniae_U. The sequence goes on from NZ_JBBJZX010000001.1 coordinate 24,563, forward strand.
GAGCATATGGGCCACATCAAACATGCGGTCGGTCAAGCGAACCGAATCCCAATCCACCAAATAAATCAAGCCACTATCTGTCTCAATCCAATTACTATGTCGTACATCTCCATGGACAATGGTCGCATGGTCCTCTCTAAATCCTGGAATAGTCTGACGTAAATCAGCCATCACTTCACTGATAAAATGATTTTTACGCAAAGCATCTGGAGCCGTTTCCTGCCAAGACTGTAGTAAATCTACAGGTGTTTCCATGGCATATCCCAAACGACTCAACTGTGTCATCAACGGACGTGAGCGATGAAGACGGGTTAAAATATTGACGATTTGTTTACGATTCATATCATAGGGGGTCAATATCTTGCCTGTCAACCATTCTTGAGCACACATATCACGCCCATCTGCCAAACGGCGACTCCATAATAATTGTGGAGCAATTTGTTCTCTAGCTAAACCAGGTAGGATTGGAGAGGTGTTCATTTTTACAAAGATGCGCTTCCCATCAGGATAGCTACCCATATAAGCCTTGCCACTTTTCCCAGGTATGGGAGTCAGTGTTAGCTCATTATCACCCAAATCCATTTCTTTCCTCCGTATAAAGTTTCCTTACTATTCTACTAGTTTTTGGCCTATTCGTCAACCGCTCTAACCCGATTCTCAAAGAAAAGCCTCTGGATTGGCTTGGGTATCATTATAGAAAGAAAAAGGCAAGCACCATCTTCTGCTTACCTTTTCATGATTTTTATAAATAATATAAGAGTGGCCAAGTATTATAAAACATGTGAACTAGAGTCGAAACCCATAGGTTTTGGCTCTTTTTATAAGCAAAGCCCAGTAACAAGCCCCCAAGTAGATAAAAAATAAACGAAGGGACATTAGAAGGTCCATGCATGAAAGAAAAGAGAGATGAAGTTAGCACAAGCCCTAACCAAGAATTGTCAAAAACCGCACCTTGAAGAAGTCCTCTGAAAATGAGTTCCTCCTGGATGGGGCCAAAAACTGAGGAAGTCAAAATCAAAGACAGAGAAATTCCTCTGCTGACTTCCGCCAAGTGTTGAACTCCTGCGCCAGAAGAAATAGCGAAGAAATGAATATAAACCAGCGTCTCAAGTACACTTAGAAGAAAGATTGCAATGAAAAGCAAAAGGTCTTTCTTGCTTAACATCCCAAAAGAAATCATATCAAACTTTCTAGCATAAGCAACGCTCAGCGAGGTTACTAGAAGACTTACAAGAATCAATGCAAATTCATTTTGAAAAAAGTCCCCATGGTTAATCGTATAAGGAACTGTAATGACGATTAGTAGTACTAAAAATCCAAAGCACAAGGCATGAAATTTATCAAAAAACTCCATAAAATTATCCTCCTCACCAAACAGACTTCCTACGCGTTATTCTTTAGTTCTAGCCTTTCCAAAACAAACCATTTGAGTAACCAAAATCCGACCACATAACCACCCCCTAAAAAGATAGCCATTAAAGATAGCATGGGGTTTAGGAAATTAAAGACCACCGCAGATACAAAGGTTAGCACAAAAACATTAAAAGCAATGGTGTCAGAAGCCAAGACTAGAATATAGGGTGTCAACCAGTCTAAGGTTTTGGAATCTAGGAAAAATAAGCGTTTATACATGATAACCTCCTCTATGGCTGAAAAGCAAGCCTTTTGCTTTTTTTACCCCAAGACCCTATGTAGAAAAGTGAGCAAAAATGGTAAGTTTGCAATGATATTATTAACAATATGAATCGAATAAGAAGGATAGATACTCTTCGTATAACACGTTAGACAGGCAAATAGACAGCCCACTGCCGTATAGACAAAAATATCTGCGAGACTTGGCAAGCTAGAAAAGTGGGGCAAGGCAAATAAGAATGACGGAAAGAGAAGATCCAGCCCCCACCTCGAATTCTTAAAGAAGGCATGTTGAAGCAATCCCCTACATACCAATTCTTCCATCAGAGGTCCTAGTACGATTAAGGTTAGGTAAACACCAAACTCCGCAAAATTTGTCTCACTATAGGCAATAAACAAATTCCACCCTTCATTAGTTCCCTGAACGTGTTTAGCTGTCAGATAGTTAAAGCAGATAAGTACAACAGCGGCTAACACCGTCAGAACAGAATAGCTCAACCACTTTTTCCTAGGGATACGAAAGAGATAAGCATGGCCCGACCTGACCAAAATCCAAATCATCAAGCAGATGAAGAGAAGACTGATGATGTTTCGAATCCAGATAAGATTTCCTACCCAAGACGAGAACTCCCAATAATTGCTCCAAAATTGGGTTGTCCAAAACAATCCGAAAAACAAAAATAAATAAGAAAGAATGGCACTCGTTTTGAAAAGAATAGCGTGTTTTTTCATAGAACTCCTCCTACTATCTACAAGGCAACGACTAGCCTAGTACCTCCCCTTGCCAGACCATAGGTTAGTCCCATATAAAACAAGCTACTTTTTATAATACTTCAAGCCCCAAATGAGTAGAAGCATAATAATTAAGCAGAGAACAGCGCCAATATAGGCGATTATTTGTTGGTAAGATTCTCCTGCTGTGATACCTCTATACAAACAAATAATAGACATAAAACCTGTCAAGCCGATATACATAAGTTGATTGGTTCTAGGACTAACCAAATCATCATCTTCAAACTCTCTTATCCTCATTTCCCTAGTGAGATAAACAGTGACCAAAATGGAAATCAAGTTAATAATCACTAAAAGAAATTGGAAAACCAAGGAAAAATTTAAAAACTGGCGAGATAGAAAAAGATAAGTAGAGACAAGCAAGGGCAACTGACCTAGGAACAATCTCGCAAGGAAGATGTTCCGTTTTTTAGCAAGAAAAGTTTTCATTTCTTTGCTCCTTTCTTTTTAGTTAAAGCAAGATAGATCATAACCGCAATCATATAGGCTATGGTATAAAATAGCTGATACCAAGCACTCTCCCTAAGCGGATATAGAAAGATGGACATGATTAGATACAAGATGAAAATGACAAGTATTTTTTCTTCATAAGATTTCCTCCTGAATGTTTGTTGAGCTACAACCTTTACACTGCTAGTATAGCACTTATTTTGACCTTGGATCACTCAAATCACGAATGGTCATCAAAACATCTTGAATTGTAAAAAATTTAAAAAGCAAGCACAGAAACCATGCTTGCCTTATGAAAATTTGATAACATAAAAATCTAAAATCGAAAGCTATTCACCCTTACTTCCGTCTGTTCTCATATATTCTCATGATCGCAACAAGGATAGCAGCTGTCCCACTTGCCAAAAATAGGAGGGTAATGATAATGTTGAGGATTTCAGGCGTCCTCTCTATTCTGTTGACAAGACGGACTAAGGACAATACTGTCAATAAGAGTAAAGCTACTGACCCTGTCCGAATTAAAGAAGCCATTCGGTTCTCAACTGCATATAAAAAGGCTGGTAGCATAACACAGGCTATAGCAATCACAAACAGATTGCCCCCCGTTTCTTCTCCCTTGTTCACCACAGAAATCATGAGAAGATTCGATGCTATAATCAACGTAGAACAGATGATAAAAAAGGATTTCTTATTCATATAGGGCACCTCATATACTATGGCATTTTAATTGATGACTGCAGGCAGTACTTCTTTGCACAAGTCTTCTAATCATCAACTGACATCGAGTGAACTGTTAAAACCTGACGAAAGACTTGATTTTGGCAGGTGGTATTTAGACTGGTATTGGGATGACTTTCCACAATTTTCATGACAGTATAGAGACCAACTCCTCTTTCCTCCCCTTTAGAACTTGCTCCAAAGGAGAAGATTTCAGAAATATCGATGCTCTCTTCTTTGATGGAGTTTTCAATGATAAAGGTCTCTTGTTCTCCATTTTTTAAAAAGGCAATTGAAACGTGAGGTTGACTGGCCTCTGCACTAGCTTCAATGGCATTGTCACAAAGGATAGACACAATGGTTAGAAAATCAAGTAGGCTCATCCCCTCGACCTGAATCTCCTCAGGAACTTCAACATTAAAGACAATCTTCTTATCACTAGCTTTTAGAAATTTCCCTGCTAGAAGACTTTTGAGGGCTTTATCACGAATATTTACCAATCGACCAAGGTCATATTTATTGTCCTGCAATTTCTCACTGGAATCCTTTAAGACCGAGTCGTAGACCTCTTTTATCTGCTCCATATCCTCCTCTTCAATGCCCAGACGTAAGCTGGTCAAGAGGTTGCTATAATCATGCCGAAAACTCCGGACTTCCTTATAAAGCTCCTCTATATGCCGACTATAGCGTTCCATATCTCTGTAGCGCAAGGCCTGCTCTTGGTCCAATCTCTCATGGAGTTTTTCCTTCAAATAGGTATCCAATTTCTTGATAATCCCCATAAAAAAGACCAAGTAAAACACTAGGATCAGATGGCGCACAGTCTTTGATTGAATACCTTGTTCATATTCAAAGTAAGACAGAGTTTGTATCACCAAATAGTAGGCTCCCATTATCCAGTTAATCTTAGTCAGAGACTTTTGAAAAGCTTTATCTAGAATCTCCCTTCTCAAGTTAGTGAAATCATAGTTCAACCATTTCAAAAAGGCTAGGGAAATGAAGAAATTGAAAATTATTATACATAACCAAGCAAATGAGTAGTCATCATATACTTGCCCTTGTCCCAAAAATGGAAGCACAAAATAGGAGACCCCTCTATAAAAGAGATTCACCAATATCATTGGAAAGAGACCATAAAAGAAGAGGAGTTTTTTAGGAAGCCCTCTTAACAGTAAGAAAGACAAACCTATACCGTACAAGGGTTCCATAAAATAAAATAGGAAACTATCTCCTACCATATAGCCAATCATTAAAAAAACAAAGGCCAACAGTATCTTAAAAAGAAAGGCTTTAAAAATCCTCTCAAAAGTGAGACCAATTCCATCCACCTTAAAGAAAATGACAATTTCTAGTCCATGAGTAACAAGTGTATACAATAATATCCAAGCAATATTCATAAACTCTCCTAGCTCAATGCAAGTTATTGATAGCCTCAGACACTTCCCTGACCTTATAACGCGCGATTAGACAGCTTCCACCATTGGGAAAGTAAAGAAGTTTTTCTTTCTTATCCAAACGAACCACATTGGCAGGATTGATGAGAAAAGAGCGATGGCATTGCAAGAGACGGGGCTCCTGCTTGAGAACTTCCTCTAAACTCGCCGTAAATTCCAGCCTATCCGTCTTGGTATAGAGAATGACACGATGGGCTCTGGGCGATGTTTCGAGATAATAAACCTCTTTAAAAGGATACTGGAATTGAGCAAATTTTGATTTAAAGTAAAAGCAATCTTCCGCCAGACTTTTACTGTCTTGACTATTGGCATAGAGGAGGGCTGTCTCGATCCGAGATTCAAACTCCTCTGCCGACAAGGCCTTATCAATGTAGTCCAAAGCAGACACTTGGTAGCGAAAGGACAGGGGCATAAACTCCGAGTGAGTTGTCACAAAGACAATCAGAGCATAAGGATCCCGAGCCCGAATCTTTCTAGCCACTTCCAGACCCTTCATCTCCTCATTTCGAATCTCAATATCCAAAAAGAATAGCTGATGCGCCCCCTTCTCATGCACCTCTGCCAGCAGTTGGTCTGGCTTGCCAAAGACCTCAAAAGAGCTGGGAGTGATATGGTGTTCCTTCAAGAGTTTCTCAATCGTCGTTTCAATCCTGGTCTGCTGGGAAAAATCATCTTCTAAAACAAATATTCTCATCTTCTTACTCCCCTTGTTTCAATTTCTTCCTAAAAAGAGAATAGCAAAAATACCATGATACAAGCCCACCAAATCTTAAACAGGCCTTCAAAGCTCCTGAAAGGTATCTTGTTCCTCAAATAAGCATGATAATCTCACAACTATTTTATCATAAAATCTTAACAGTACCATTCAGGAAATTTCAAGAGCAATTAAAGATTTGAAGGCGAAAAAGGAGATAAAAGTGATAGACTGACAGTATCAAAACACAGTTGCTAGAAGTAAGACTGGCATCCAGATTAAAGGAGGAATTCTCATGACAGATACAAATCCCATCAAAAGAGCTCAGACTTTGATTACTGACTTAAACAAAGCCTACCAAGCATGCAAACAGGCAACAGCTGACGACATCCGCTTTCAGGAGCAATTAAATTCTATTCTTGGTTTTCTAGCCAAGGCTGAAACAGTGGATAATCGAGTCTTGATTGAACTGGAAAAATTTTACCAGACTTCCAGTCTTCTCATGGGACTCAGCGCCCTCAATCCAGATGCTTCTACTCGCGCCGCTTGGCGAGCCTATGACCGTTTCCATTTTGACCAAGTCAAGACCAAGTTAAGTCTCTATGGACCAACCATTCTCTTGTAGAAAATAAAAGAAGCTGAGCTAAATTGAACTCAACTTCTTTTTTGTTTCATATAAGCAATGTTAGTCCTGCATCTGGCGTTTCACCTGATAAGGCAGATACAAGACTTGTAAAACCAAACCAGCTCCCAGCAAGGCTAAAAGGGCCAATTTTTCTTGGAAGGTCACAAGTCCGACAACTAATTCCACCACTAAGACCAAACTGGTCAATCCTCGGACTACCGCCTGCAAGCCTTTTTCCTTTTGCCCCTTGTCCAGTGGAAAAAGTTGGGTCAAATACTGGTAGTCAAAGGCGTGATAGAGTGCCAACAACTGGAAGAGCAAGAGGTAGTTAAACAGCACTACCACTGCTGTCGCAATCCAAGCTTGCTCGATAAAGACCTGCGCCAACAAAGAAAGCAAGAGAAGACGGAGACTGAGAGCAAAGAGATCTCCATTTCGCAGATAAGAACGCAGATAGAGATTTTGCCAAATCTTCCCAGGCACCTTCTGAACAGCCTTTAGGATAAAGTCCAGATAGGCACGACGCTTGACGCTGTTTGAAATCCCCTTGACCTGGGTAAAGAGGGCAAAGAAACGAAGCAAGACTTGCTTACGCTTGCTTTCTTGGGAAATGACATAGTCCCAGTCCAGTCCAGTTTCCGTAAAAAATTTGCTGGCCTTTTGACGAAAGAGGAAATATTTTCCTACTCCTAATAAAAGCACATAGACCAGAAAAACAGGTAAGCCATAACCCATGGCTAAAAATAAGGGCGCAAACAATAGCAAGAAAAGGGTCTGGACAAAGAGCCAAAAGACTAGGGAAATGCCAGTTTGACGCTTGAGATGGAGCTTGATTTCCTCTTCTCCGACTAAGAGAAAGAGCTTGTCTGGAGCCTCCATATAGGTGGCAATTCCTCCCCAAAGCAAAAGTAAAACAGACGTAATTCCTACAAACAGAAGGATAGGCCAACGATTTTCAGGAAAATGTTGCAAGAGTTGACTGTACTGGTAGGCTAAAAAACCTAGCAAGACAAGCAGGAACAAGACAAAGTGGTCATTGAGAACGTAGCGCAAATAACCAAGACACTCCTTACGAAAAGCCTGCTTTCTCTTTAAAAACAAGTCTTTCATAGCTCCTCCTCTTTGGTCAGAGCCAAGTAAATATCATTCAAACTAGCCTCAGGCATGTCAAAGGCTTCGCGCAGTTGTGCTAAATTCCCCTTGGCACGCACCTCTCCCTTGTGGAGAATGACAAAGGCATCACACATCTTCTCAGCCGAATCCAGCACGTGGGTACTCATGAGAATAGACTTGCCTTTTTGCTTTTCCACTTCCAAAAGCTGAATCAAGTCCGCAATAGCTAGCGGATCCAGACCAAGGAAAGGTTCATCCACGATGAAAAGACTCGGATCCACCACAAAAGCACAGATAATCATGACCTTTTGCTTCATCCCTTTGGAAAAATGAACAGGGAACCAGTCCAATTTCTGATCCAGACGGAACATTTTTAACAAAGGTTCTACTCGATCAAAAGCCACTTTCTGCTCAATACCATAAGCCATGGCAACCGTTTCGATATGCTCTCTGAGGGTCAATTCCTCATACAGACTAGGTGTCTCAGGAATGTAGCCAATTTGCTTGCGGTAGCTCGTTGCATCTTCTTGCAGGGTCAAGCCATTGATATTGATAGAACCACTATAAGGTGTCAACAGACCGATAATCTCATTGATTGTCGTCGATTTACCAGCGCCATTGAGACCAATCAAACCAACCAACTGCCCACTTTCAACAGTAAAAGACACATCTTTCAAGACAGGGACATGGACATAGCCACCTGTCAGGTTTTTAATTTCTAACATATTTTCTCCAAATCTGGTATAATGTAGCTATATTATATCAAAATTCAATACAGTAGAGGTAGATTTTATGTCAGATTGCATTTTTTGTAAAATCATCGCAGGGGAAATTCCTGCTTCAAAAGTATATGAAGATGAGCAGGTTCTTGCCTTTCTGGATATTTCTCAATTGACACCAGGACACACCTTAGTCGTACCCAAAGAACACTATCGCAATCTTTTGGAAATGAACGCTACTAGCGCCAGCCAACTCTTTGCCCAAGTACCAAAAGTAGCTCAAAAAGTCATGAAAGCTACTAAGGCTGCTGGTATGAATATCATTGCTAACTGTGAAGAAATCGCAGGTCAAACCGTCTTTCATACCCACGTTCACCTCGTGCCTCGCTACAGTGCGGACGATGACCTCAAGATTGATTTTATCGTCCACGAACCAGACTTTGACAAACTTGCTCAAGTCGCTGAAACCATCAAAAATGCCTAAGGAGTTGCCATGAAATTATCCAATCTACTGCTATTTGCAGGAGCTGCAGCTGGAAGTTATCTGGTTACAAAAAATCGCCAAACCATCACAGATGAAGTCTTGAATACCACTGACCGCGTTCAAGCTATCAAGGATGATGTGGATATTATCCAAAACAGCCTACAAATCATCGACCAACAAAAAGAACTCATCAAGGAATACCAAGAAGACCTGACTTACAAGTTTAAGGTCTTGGAAAAAGATATCCAGACTAGACTAGCTGTGATTAAAGAAACACAGGAAATCGAAGATAAGTAAAAGAGCCCAACGGCTCTTTTTTAAAAGGTAAACAAGTTATATCCCATCAACTATACATCATAATTTAGGCAACTCATACTCAATAAAAATCAAAGAGCAAACTAGAAAGCTAGGCGCAGGCTGCTCAAAACACCGTTTTGAGGTTGTGGATAGAACTGACGAAGTCTGCTCAAAACACCGTTTTGAGGTTGTAGACAAGCCGACGCTGACGTGGTTTGAAGAGATTTTGGAAGAGTATTATTCACCGTTTCATAACTAAATCGAATACTTCCCCAGACTTTCCGCCATAATGAAAACACCTGAAACAGTTTGGTTTCAGGTGTCCGGAAACTTTGAGACCTAGGCTCAAAGTTTAGGTATGGAACTTCGAAGAAGGTCGCTACCGTCCGTCATTACTTAAGGAAAGTTTTAAAAAATCTATAAAAAAAGAGCCCAACGGCTCTTTTTGCTTTATTCTCCTTCAAAGGCATCTTTAATATGGTCAAAGAAGCCTTTTTTCTTTGGATTGACTTTTAAATCACCTGCAGCTGCGAATTCTTTCAAGGCTGCTTTTTGGCGTTCGTTCAAGCCTGTCGGTGTTACGACATTAACGGTAACGTATTGGTCACCAACTGCACCGCCACGAAGGCTTGGAGCTCCCTTGCCACGTAGGCGGAATTTCTTACCAGTCTGAGTTCCCTCTGGGATAACCAATTCAACATCACCGTGAACAGTTGGAATATCTACTGTATCACCAAGAGCCGCTTGAACAAAGTTGAGGTTGAGATTGTAGAAAATAGTAGTTCCTTCACGTTCAAACTTGTCGCTGGCTTCCACAGAAACTACTACATACAAGTCACCATAAGGTCCACCGTTAAATCCTGCTTCACCCTGACCAGCTAAGCGAATTTGTTGACCAGTTTCCACACCAGCAGGGATTTTCACATGTACGCTATGGGCTTGTTTTTCATGACCAGTACCGTGACATGTTGTACATGGATCTTTGATTTCTTTTCCGCGACCATGACAGACATCACAGGTTACTTGGCGACGCATCATACCAAGCGGAGTCTGTGTATCGACGTTAATGACACCAGCACCATGACAGCGTCCACAAGCGACTGGACTTGTTCCTGGCTTAGCACCAGAACCGTTACATGTACTACAGCTTGCTTCACGGTTATATTTGACTTCTTTTTCAGCTCCAAAAATAGCTTCTTCAAAGGTCAAGTTCACACGGTATTGAAGGTCATCCCCCTGACGAGGAGCATTTGGATTGCGTGAAGCACCGCCTCCGCCGAAGAAACTTGAGAAAATATCCTCAAAACCACCGAAGCCTCCTGCCCCATCGAAACCGCCGAAACCACCAGCTCCACCAAAACCACCGTTGGCTCCAGCAGCACCGTATTGGTCATAGGCAGCCCGTTTTTGGTCGTCACTCAAAGTCTCATAGGCTTCCTGAACTTCCTTGTACTTTTCCTCAGCACCAGGCTCCTTATTGATATCTGGGTGGTATTTTTTCGAAAGCTTACGATAAGCCTTTTTGATCTCGTCTGCCGAAGCGTTTTTTGACACCCCCAGACGATCATAAAATTCAGTATTGTTCATACAAGATACCAAGACCGTAAAATTCGACTGGAAAATAGGAAATCTGACGCTGGAGCGATGCTCCTCGACAGATTTATCTTTTTTCCAAGAATTTAGGTCGGGTTCAATTCCTTTCTTTCATATTGAGTAAGAAATTTGGAAACCCGTGTTCAGTTACGAACACCCTTGTTCCTTTCTGTTAGTATTGCGAAACGAATCAAAATATTAGTGTCGTTCCTTTTTACCGAAAAACAGAGGCTGGGTTGCAACCTCTGGATTTCTTTAAGCTATTAATCAACTTCATAATTTTCTAAAAACACTATAGCTCTTTTCAAAGAAATATTAGCTCTCCTCTTCATAAGAGTCTTGTTATATCTATTTAGATTAAAGATAGCTGAAAAAATAACAAAAGTTGATAAAATCATTTGAATTAGAGAGATAAGAAATGAGTTAGAACTAATATCTTTATCAAAATTATTAAGAATAAGCGCTGTCACATACGTTACAATTGCTGGTAGAAAAATACCAAAAATCAAATTACTAATAATACTTATATCATTTTCCTTATTCGCATGCTCTGCTAAAATATTTACTTTGTATTCTAATAGTTCTTCTTTTTGACCAGATTGGAATTTATTTTTTATCTGACTCTGTAACTCAGTATAGCTTTCACGTGCCAAAGCAGTGAATTTTTCGTACTGTTCCTTAGAATCAACTACTTCAAAAAGATTAATATTACTACTCATTACTTTTCCGTAAACTCTCCGTCTACGACGTCATCGCCTGCGTTTCCTGTTGCTTGTGCGCCTTCTACTCCTGCTTGAGCTTGTTGAGCTGCTGCGGCTTGTTCGTAGAGTTTAACAGCAAGTCCTTGAGCTTTTTCGTTCAATACTTCAAGTTTTGCTTTCATGTCGTCCAAGTTGTTGTCTTCTTGAGCTTTCTTAAGGTCATCAAGGGCAGCTTGAGCAGCGTCACGTTCTGCGTCGAAGCCTTTGCCTTCAGTTTCCTTGATTGTCTTTTCAGTCGTAAAGATAGCTTGGTCTACTTCGTTACGAAGGTCTACTTCTTCTTTACGTTTCTTATCTGCTTCAGCATTAGCTTCTGCATCTTTCATCATGCGGTCGATTTCTTCGTCAGTCAAGCCTGAGTTAGATTGGATCACAATAGTTTGTTCTTTTTGAGTTCCAAGGTCTTTGGCCTTAACAGACACGATACCGTTCTTGTCGATGTCAAATGTTACTTCGATTTGAGGAATTCCACGAGGTGCAGCTGGGATATCTGTCAATTGGAAACGTCCAAGAGTCTTGTTATCTGCTGCCATTGGGCGTTCACCTTGAAGAACGTGGATATCAACGGCTGGTTGGTTGTCTGCTGCTGTTGAGAAGACTTGTGATTTAGATGTTGGAATTGTTGTGTTACGGTCGATGAGTTTTGTAAATACTCCACCCATTGTTTCGATACCAAGTGACAATGGTGTTACGTCAAGAAGGACAACGTCTTTAACATCACCAGTAATCACACCACCTTGAATCGCAGCACCCATAGCAACTACTTCATCAGGGTTTACTGATTTGTTTGGTTCTTTACCAGTTTCAGCTTTCACAGCTTCTACAACAGCTGGGATACGAGTTGAACCACCGACAAGAATAACCTCATCGATTTCTGACAAGCTTAAACCAGCATCTGAAAGGGCTTGACGAACTGGAACTTTTGTACGTTCTACAAGGTCACGAGTCAAATCGTCAAATTTAGCACGAGTCAAAGTCATTTCCAAGTGAAGAGGTCCAGCTTCACCAGCAGTGATAAATGGCAAGCTGATTTGAGTTGAAGTTACACCAGAAAGGTCTTTCTTCGCTTTTTCAGCTGCATCTTTCAAACGTTGCATTGCCATCTTGTCAGTAGACAAGTCAATACCGTTTTCTTTCTTGAATTCTGCTACCAAGTGGTCAATGATTTTTTGGTCAAAGTCGTCACCACCAAGTTTGTTGTCCCCTGCAGTTGACAATACGTCGAAGACACCGTCACCCAATTCAAGGATAGAGACGTCGAATGTACCACCACCAAGGTCAAATACCAAGATTTTTTCTTCTTTATCAGTCTTGTCCAAACCGTAAGCAAGAGCGGCTGCAGTTGGTTCGTTGACAATACGTTCTACTTCAAGACCAGCGATTTTACCAGCGTCTTTTGTTGCTTGACGTTGAGCGTCGTTGAAGTAAGCAGGAACTGTGATAACTGCTTTGGTTACTTTTTCACCAAGGTAGTCTTCAGCGTAGCCTTTCAAGTATTGAAGAATCATAGCTGAGATTTCTTGTGGAGTGTATTCTTTTCCGTTTGCAGAAACTTTTTCAGAAGTTCCCATTTTAGATTTGATAGAGATGACTGTATCTGGGTTTGTAACTGCTTGACGTTTCGCAGCATCACCAACGATGATTTCGCCGTTTTTGAATGATACTACAGATGGAGTTGTGCGGTTTCCTTCTGGGTTTGCGATGATTTTGCTTTCAGTTCCTTCAAGAACTGCTACTGCTGAGTTTGTTGTACCTAAGTCAATACCGATAATTTTAGACATGTGTTTTTCTCCTTAAATTTTAATTCGAATTTTGATATTCCCCTTAAGTGGTGAGGACGTGAGCAACTCCCTACGGGATTTCATCACTTATTTTTGAGCCTATTGTCTCAAAAATCCCCTGTTTCAGTAGCAAAAGCTACTGAAACTTTCACCACGGCGGGAAATATCTTCCTTGCAAGCCTCCGGCTTGCTTTTTATCTTTCTTTCATAGTTTATTGTCGTTTCGGACAAGTTTTCTATTATGTAAATTGCGACACGAGGAGTCGAAATCGATTTTATTTCGACAACGAGTTAGTAAGGAGGCTAGGCAAACGCCATAGCGATTGCCGTTTTCTGACGAGTTGCTTTATCTACCGTCAGAATTGCCTAATCGAACACGCCCTAAGCTCTGAGTAAAAAAGATAGATTTTCTTGTGTTCATCGAACACTTCGTCAATCTCCTATTTTTACTGTGAGCTTTTTACGGGCTTTGTATCTTAGTTGTACACCACTACCATGGCTGGGCGTAGGATACGATCATGGAGTTTGTAGCCTTTTTGGAAGACTTGAGCGATGGTATCTGCTGGGTGTTCATCGTCTGCTGGGAGAGTTTGGATGGCCATATGATAGTTATGGTCAAATTCGCCATCAGCTGCGATTTCTTCGATTCCTTCTTCTTCCAAAGCATGAATCAAGCTTTCTTGCACCATCTCCAATCCTTTTTTGACATCATCTGTCAATCCTTCAACTGCGAGTGCACGCTCAAGATTGTCGAGTGATGGCAAGATTGCTTTTGCCAAGTCCTGGCTACGATAACGTTGTAAGTTTTGACGCTCTTCATTGGCACGGCGTTGGATATTTTGCATTTCCGCATGAGCGCGAAGGTATTTATTTTCGAACTCATCTGCACGTTCATTTGCCAAGTTCAACTCAGACTTCTCAGGAGTTGTTTCTTCTACCGTTTCCACAACTTCCTCTTCTTGGACTTCTTCTACTTCTTCATTTTTTATATCTTGGGCCATTTTCGCCTCCTTTAATGATTTCAATCTTAATGTACTTCGTAATGATTACTACTGAGGTAGCGGTAAAAATCTGTCAACTTCATGGTCAAAACACGATTGACTACATTGACTTGGTTGATTAGCTGTTGGTAATCCAGATTGACCGGACCGATAATTGCTAGAATTCCAACTCCCCGATAAGGAATAAGGAACTTGCTACTAATCACCGCTAGGTCAGCTAGACAGGACTCTTGACTGTCTGCAACACGGACATTTTGCATCTGATCTTCATGCAGCCCTTCACGAATCTCCAAGGCAACCTTTTGCGGTTGATCAAAGAACTGATAGGCTGCCAGATTAGCAAAATTCAAGAGATTGACCTTGCCGGCCACCACAATGTTTTCGTTGAACATTTCCTTAAAGATGTGTTCAAAGAGATCCATGACATTATCCGTTGTTGTAAAGTAACGCTGGATAATCTGCGGAATCTCCGTCCGAATCTTGTAGTGAACATCTAAAACGGTGTGAGAGAGGAAACGTTCCTGAATGATTGCCTTCAGTTTCAGCAAATCTTCCTGCAAGAAGTTTCTTGGAATCAGAAACTGACTGGTAACCGTTCGAGACTCGTCTAGGGTAAATACTGCCAAGGCTGTATGTTGCCCCAAAACAACGATATCAAAGGCTGTCAACCGTTGCCTGCTCGGCTCAACGTCCAGTGCTACTACCGTGCAGCCACTCAAGTCTGTTAGTAGATTAGCAGCCTCTTGCAGAATATCCTCTAGTTTGAAGAATTCCTGATCAAAGGCTTTGACAATCTCATAAACCTCATTTTCAGCCAGTCGTTCAAAATCCAGTGAGTGTTTCACATAGTACTGAAAACCAGCAACACTTGGCATCCGACCACTTGAAGTATGAGCCTTCTCAAGCAACCCTTGCTTTTCTAAAGCCGCCATGTCATTACGAATGGTTGCACTGCTAGAGTTAATAGACTCTTGCAAGGCTTTGGATCCGACAGGTTCGTGCGTTTTGGTAAAGATGTCAATAATCAGATTTAAAATATCCTGCTGACGCTCTGTAACCATCTCATCACTCCTCTCTGTCTGACCGATTAGCACTCGACACGTTCAAGTGCTAACTTATGATTCTATTATACACCCTTAAAAGAGAATGTCAAGACAAAAACTCAAAAAATTAGCACTCTTTTGCCAAGAGTGCTAAAAATCAGTCTGAAGACCTAGAACCTTACCTTCCATTCATTTTGTATTTCCTTTTAAGTCTGAAAAAACCAAGGATTAGATAAGAAATCAGAAAGGCATATAAAAGAAAAATAATAAAGAAAGACATAGAAAGCTCTTCTTTAAATAAACTCATACAAACAACAAGGCCAGCCGCGAAAGTAGCTGTACAGGAACGAAGTCTAGATTGCATAACTTCCCATCTGAGCCCCTTGCTCATATAGACTTGATCCTCTGGAAGTAAATTAGAAGACGATTTACGAAGAATCGAACAAGAACCTGCTCCTATCAATTCCCAACCTCTATTTCTAAAATCTTGCAGTTCATGCTTATATTTTTTAAGAAATCTAGAATCATAGATACAGTAGATGACATCATCTGGTTGACATTGGTCAAAATAGAACAAACCAAAACGACTCGTTCTATATCTCCAACCCTTCAAGTGCATCTCATGTAAATATTCTTCTTTCTTATCCTCATCAAGAATCGTAAAAATCCGAAATTGTAGTTTGCTTTTCATCATCGCACCTCCAAATTAGAAAACATGCATGGTTTTATTTATCAGATAATTCTTTCCACTTTTGAAACAATCTCCAAAAAATATAAGAAATCTGAATCGCATGGACTATCAATAAAACACCATCTATTATAACAATCAAAAACATTTCCCAACTGAAAGAACTGCCTCCAGTGACAAACTTTGAGAAAACCGGTAGTAGAGCTAAAAAGAGAAGCAAAATAGGAAGCATCCGCCTCGTTAAAATCCTTTTGACCATAGCTAACTTCCCGGCCGCGTCATTATAAATTTCAAACTCGGCATCCGACTCAATTCCAGAATGAAGTTTTCTAAAGTAGGAAAACCCATTAAAGTTTGTAATATGCTCCCAGCCACAGTCTTTAAATAATTGTAAATAGGAGGCTCTCTCTGATTTTTTCATGGGATAAAGGTCCAACTGATAAGACACTTGCTCCGGTTGGCACTTTTCAAAAGTATACTTAACCGCAACTACTAAGTTAGAGTAGCTTACTTCCTTAAGTTTCCAGCCCTCAGCATGCATTTTTCTAAGATATAAAGCCTCTCTATCATAATCCGCAATGGTAAAAATTCGATTAACAATTTTCTTTTCCATCATCCTTCCTCCCGACTGTTTCTATAGAGCCGCTCAATACGCTTCAATTCAATATCTAAGACTTTGCGTCCCAAGTCTGTGATCTGATAGATTTTCCGTTTTTCCTCTTCGCGGACAAAGGAAATCAAACCATCCTTTTCCATCTTTGACAAGGTTCCATACATAGTTCCAGGACTAATCGAAACTTGCGAATCTGTCATCTCCTTGACCTTTTGCGTAATACTATAACCATGACCTTCCTTTTGCAGACAGAACAAGATATAAAAACCCGTTTCCGTCATGGGAAGATAAACTCGACGAATCTTATCCGTTAATTCCATTTATAAGCACCTCCTATTCAGTTCGATATATCGCACTTCGTTATATAAAATATATCACACCTCGATATAAAACGCAAGAAAAAAGACCGCCCTCAGGCAATCTTTCTTCTATATTAGTAAAGGTCTAAATAATTATCAATTTCCCATTGTGAAACGAAGGTTGCATAGCTAGCCCATTCAATTCGTTTAGCTTCAAGAAAACTAGTATAGATATGTTCTCCAAGAGCTGCTCTGACAACTTCATCTTCAGTCAGAGCTTTCAAAGCGTTGTGAAGAGTTGATGGAAGGTCTGTGATGCCAGCTTCCTTACGCTCTTCTGCTGTCATAATGTAGATATTTTCTTCGATAGGAGCTGGTGCTTCTATTTTGTTTTCAATACCATGCAAACCAACTTCCAAAAGAACTGCCATAGCGATATAAGGGTTCGCCATTGGATCCACTGAACGTAACTCAAGACGAGTTCCCATACCACGTGAAGCAGGCACGCGCACAAGTGGCGAACGGTTACGACCAGCCCAAGCAATGTAAACAGGCGCTTCATAACCTGGAACCAAACGTTTGTATGAGTTAACCGTTGAGTTCATGATGGCAGTATAGTTGTAGGCATGTTTGATCAAACCACCAAGGAAATGGTAGGCCGTTTCTGACAACTGCATTCCTTTTGGATCATTTGGATCAAAGAAGGCATTGTTTCCTTCTGCATCAAACAAGGACATATTACAGTGCATACCTGATCCGGCAATACCAAATTTTGGTTTTGCCATAAAGGTTGCGTAAAGTCCGTGTTTGCGAGCAATGGTTTTAACAACGAGCTTAAAGATTTGAATCTTATCACAAGCACGGAGGACTTCATCATACTTAAAGTCAATCTCATGCTGTCCAACAGCAACCTCGTGGTGACTGGCTTCTACTTCAAATCCCATTTTGGTCAAGACATTTACAATCTCACGACGTGTATTGTCCGCAAGGTCAGTAGGCGCCAAATCAAAGTAGCCACCCTTGTCATTCACTTCAAGTGTTGGATCTCCATTTTCATCCAACTTAAATAGGAAGAATTCTGGCTCTGGACCAAGGTTGAAAGATTTGAATCCTACTTCTTCCATGTGACGAAGAGCTCGTTTCAAATTACCACGAGGGTCCCCCGCAAATGGTTCACCTTCTGTTGTATAGACATCACAGATCAAACCTGCAACACTTCCATTTTCATCTCCCCAAGGGAAGACTGTCCATGTATCCAAGTCTGGGTACAAGTACATATCTGACTCATTGATACGTACAAACCCTTCAATAGAAGATCCATCAAACATAGCCTTATTTGACAAGACCTTATCTAATTGTTCATCTGTAGCAGGAATTTCGACGTTTTTCATGGTTCCCAAAATATCTGAGAACATGAGACGGATAAAGGTAACATTTTTTTCCTTGACTTCACGACGAATATCTGCAGCTGTGATTGGCATGAGTTTTCTCCTTAATGTATGACTACTTGCGGTTGCCTAACCGCGACCAAAAGGTGACTGTAGTGAAGCAAAGCGACCCTGTTGGAGGAGTTCATTGTGAAGTGCACGACGCACCTCAGTCTGACTCACCGCTTTCTTGGATTTCGCTTCACGTTCAGCATATTTTTTCTTAATGGCAGCGATATTATAACCTTCAGAGATATAATCTTTGATTTCAAGTAGACGATCCATGTCATTCAAGGAATACATGCGACGGTTCCCTTCGTTTCGATCAGGCTTAATCAACTCTTGATCTTCATAATAACGAATCTGACGCGCCGATAGATCGGTCAACTTCATAACACTGCCGATAGGAAAAACAGCCATATTTCGGCGAAATTCTTTTTCCTTCATTTACAATTTCCTTCTTTCTGTCTATTATAGTCTAAAAAAAGACAAACGTCAATTGATAATGTTATAAAATGTAACATTATTTTTCTTTTTTCTCTAAAAAGAGCCGAATACGATCAATATCGTAATTTACGAGAATTGCGACAAAAACTCCCATGAAAGTTTCTGATACACGCGCAAATACGTACAAAATTGTCTCTCCGCTCGGGATCGATAGGGTAATGATTAACATAGCCGCTACACCACCAATAACCCCTGCTTTGTTATTCATGGCTACATTTGTCATAATGGTTAACATGGTGCAGATTGGAACAACTACCAAGGTCACCCAAAAGGCTTCGTGGAAAAAACTATTTATTAGGAAGAAAACCAAGGCATAGAGGCCACCGATACTATTTCCTAGAATACGCGAAGTCCCAAAATGAACACTCTTATCAAAACTCTCCCTCAAGCTAAAAACGGCTGTCAAAGCACCGATTTGAAGACCTTTCCAGCCAAAAAAGCCAAAAATCAAGAGAACTAGAAAAACAGCAATACCTGTTTTAAAGGTTCGCATACCAAGTTTGAACTGGGATTTATCGAATTTATATTTTTTAAAATAACTCATAATCTCAACTTTCTATTTCCATTTTATCATAAATTGGCTGATTTTATGAGCAATAGTTGAGAGGAAGCGTTTTTATTTTAAGCAAAAGAAAAGAGGAACTTTCATCCCTCTCTTATTTGATTCATTTAGTTAATCTTATTTTTCTGTAAGTGCAGCCAAACCTGGCAATACTTTACCTTCGAGAAGTTCCATTGAAGCACCTCCGCCCGTACTAATCCATGAGAACTTGTCTGCACGACCAAGGTTGATTGCTGCGGCAGCTGAGTCACCACCACCGATGATTGATTTAACGCCTGGTTGTTTCACGATAGCGTCCATCACACCGATTGTACCAGCTTGGAAGTCTGGGTTTTCAAATACACCCATAGGTCCGTTCCATACAACTGTTTTAGCGCCAGTCAAAGCTTCGTCAAATTTAGCGATAGATTTTGGACCGATGTCAAGACCAAGGAAGCCTTCAGAAACTGCTTCACCTTCAGTGTCACGCACTTCAGTGTAACCAGCAAATGCGTTAGCTTCTTTTGAGTCAACTGGCAAGATCAATTTCCCGTTTGCTTTTTCAAGAAGAGCTTTCGCAACATCCAATTTGTCTTCTTCTACAAGTGAGTTACCGATTTCGATACCTTGTGCTTTGTAGAATGTGTAAGTCATACCACCACCGATAAGGACTTTATCAGCTTTTTCAAGCAAGTTTTCGATAACACCGATCTTGTCAGATACTTTTGAACCACCAAGGATAGCCACGAATGGACGTTCTGGAGTTTCAACTGCTTCTTGGATGTAGGCAATTTCGTTTTCAAGAAGGAAACCAGCAACTGCTTTTTCAACGTTTGCTGAGATACCAACGTTAGATGCGTGTGCACGGTGAGCTGTACCGAATGCATCGTTTACGAAGATACCATCTCCAAGTGATGCCCAGTATTTACCAAGTTCAGGATCGTTTTTAGATTCTTTTTTGCCGTCAACATCTTCGTAACGAGTGTTTTCAACCAAGAGAACTTGTCCATCTTCAAGAGCGTTGATAGCTGCTTCCAATTCAGCACCACGAGTAACACCTGGGAACACAACATCTTGACCAAGTTTTGCTGCCAAGTCAGCTGCTACAGGAGCAAGTGATTTACCAGCTTTATCAGCTTCTTCTTTCACACGTCCAAGGTGAGAGAAAAGAATTGCACGTCCACCTTGTTCGATGATGTACTTAATAGTTGGAAGAGCTGCTGTGATACGGTTGTCGTTAGTGATTACGCCATCTTTCAATGGTACGTTGAAGTCAACACGAACGAGGACTTTTTTACCTTTCAAGTCAACGTCTTTAACAGTAAGTTTTGCCATGTTACAAAAACCCCTTTATTTATTTTATTCGAAACTATTATATCACACTTTGGAAATATAAGGAAAGATTTCACAAGATTTTTCGATATTTAATCTTTGTAACATGCTAGAGTCTATTATTTTTGCTTTTTCTAACGAATTTTCTTTCTAAAATCTTAGCTTAACACTTGTTAGATTTACTTTTATCCTTTAAAATAGAATAGGAGATATTCCGCGATTATTTTTCGGAGGAAAAAGAAATGTCCATTAATTGGCAGGAAATTTTATTTCACTTTTTAGGTGGTCTGGGACTATTCTTATATAGTATCAAGACCATGGGAGACGGTTTGCAACAAGCTGCTGGAGATCGCCTTCGTTTTTACATTGACAAATATACTAGTAATCCTTTCTTTGGAGTTCTGGTTGGTATTGGGATGACTGCTCTAATTCAGTCGAGTTCTGGTGTAACAGTTATCACAGTCGGCCTGGTCAGTGCCGGTCTCCTAACCTTACGTCAGGCTATCGGAATTGTCATGGGGGCTAATATTGGGACAACAGTCACATCCTTTCTTATTGGGTTTAAACTAGGTGACTATGCCCTGCCTATGCTCTTTATCGGTGCTGTCTGCCTCTTCTTTACAAAAAATCGAACAGTCAATAATATCGGACGCATCCTCTTTGGTGTCGGTGGTATCTTTTTTGCCCTCAATCTTATGAGCGGTGCAATGGCTCCACTCAAAGATTTACAGGTCTTTAAAGACTATATGATTGAGCTAAGTAAGAATCCTGTTTTGGGTGTCTTTGTCGGTACCGGCTTGACCTTACTGATTCAAGCTTCCTCAGCTACCATCGGGATTTTACAAAACCTCTACGCCAGCAATCTCATTGACCTGCAAGGAGCTTTGCCAGTTCTATTTGGTGATAATATCGGAACGACCATTACAGCTATTATTGCTTCTCTTGGAGCCAATATCGCTGCCAAACGTGTTGCTGGTGCCCATGTCGCCTTTAACGTGATTGGTACGGTTATCTGTATTGTCTTCCTTGTACCTTTCACTGGCTTGATTCATTGGTTTGAATCTACACTCAATCTGGCTCCAGAAATGACCATTGCCTTTGCTCACGGAACCTTTAATATTACCAATACCATTGTCCAATTTCCATTTATCGGAGCTCTGGCTTACTTTGTAACCAAGATTATTCCTGGAGAGGACGAGGTTGTCAAATACGAACCCTTATATCTTGATGAACATTTCATCAAACAAGCCCCATCTATCGCTCTCGGAAATGCTAAGAAAGAGCTCTTGCACTTAGGAAACTACGCTGCTAAAGCCTTTGACCTTTCCTATAAGTACATCATTGACTTGGATGAAAAAGTTGCTGAAAAAGGGCATAAAACCGAAGAAGCCATTAACACCATCGATGAGCAATTAACACGTTATCTCATTGCCCTTTCAAGCGAAGCTCTCAGTCAAAAAGAAAGCGAAGTACTCACCAATATCCTTGATTCCTCCCGTGATTTGGAACGGATTGGAGACCACGCGGAGGCTCTACTCAATCTGACTGACTATCTTCAACGGAAAAATGTTGAATTTTCTGATGCCGCCTTGAAAGAATTAGAGGAAGTTTACCGCCAAACTAGTGACTTTATCAAAGATGCTCTGGATAGTGTGGAAAACAATGATATTGAAAAAGCACGCAGTCTTGTAGAACGTCATGAAGCAATCAATAAGATAGAACGTGTTCTCAGAAAAACCCACATCAAACGCCTCAATAAAGGCGAATGTTCAACACAAGCTGGGGTAAACTTTATCGATATCATCTCACACTACACTCGTGTATCAGACCACGCTATGAACCTTGCTGAAAAGGTTTTTGCAGAACAAATCTAAAAACCAAGAAGCTATCCTGAATGGGATGGCTTTTTGCTTTTCCTAAGCAAGACTAGGCTGAATGAAACTGAGAGAGTATTCTGCAGATATAGTGGATTAAATTAAAAAAGTATAGTGTATTGAATCTATAACAGTACACCTTGACTGCTAAAATATTTCTAGAAATTGATTTGGCTTTCCGAATTAATTTGTTCAGATTTTATTTCACTTCAATATACTGATAAATCCATTCACTAGCACAGGGCAAGAGGGAGTCGCTATTGATTTCAACGGTAGCAGGTACATACAGAGGACTCCTAACTCAGATATACTGCAATATCATTGTATGCAAAAAACCTCTGAGATTCTTCTCAAAGGTTCTGATTTTGCTAATTGCTGTTCTCAACCGCTGCAGTAATAAAGGCAGTGTAGAGTTCTTCTGGACGATTTGGACGACTTGACAGTTCAGGGTGATACTGACACGCTACAAAGAATTTATTTTCAGGAATTTCCACGATTTCTACCAGACGATTGTCTGGAGACACTCCTGAAAAGACAAAGCCTGCTGCCTCAAACTGCTCACGGAAGGCATTGTTAAACTCATAGCGGTGACGGTGACGGCGTTGCACCACTTCTTGATTGTGATAAGCAGCCGCTGCCTTAGAGCCACGTTTCAACTTAGACGGATAAAGCCCCAAACGAAGGGTTCCGCCCATATCCTCAACATCAATCTGATCACGCATGATATCAATGATAGGGTATTTTGTTTCTGGTGCAAGCTCTGCAGAATTGGCACCTTCAAGACCTAAAACGTGACGAGCAAATTCAATACAAGTTAACTGCATTCCCAAGCAGACACCCAACATTGGAACATCATTCTCACGCGCATAGCGAATGGCTTGGATTTTCCCTTCCGTACCCCGTTGACCAAAACCACCTGGTACGATAATTCCGTCTGCATCAGACAAAAGCTCTGCCACATTCTCTGCTGTCACATCATTGGCATTGATCCAATTGATTTTAACTTCTGCATCGTTGGCATAACCAGAGTGTTTCAAGGCTTCAACCACAGAAATGTAGGCATCTTGCAATTCAACATACTTACCGACAAGGGAAATTTTAACTTGTTTCTTGAGGTTCATGACCTTGTCCACCATGGCTGACCATTCTGTCATATCTGCTACTGGTGCGTCTAATTTCAAATGGTCACAGACAATTTGGTCCATACCTTGCGCCTGCAAGTTCAATGGAATTTGGTAAAGGTGTTCGACATCCAACGATTCGATAACGGCTTCTGGTGCCACATCACAGAACTGGGCCAGTTTGTTTTTAATTCCTTGACCAGCTGGCTCTTCTGTACGAATAACCAACATATTTGGTTGGATTCCCAAACCGCGTAATTCCTTGACAGAGTGTTGGGTTGGTTTGGTCTTCATTTCACCAGCAGCCTTGAGGTAAGGAAGCAAGGTTGTATGGATGTACATGACATTATCCGCACCCACATCTGCCTTCATCTGACGAAGGGCCTCTAGAAATGGCAAAGACTCGATATCTCCTACTGTTCCACCAACCTCTGTGATAATGACATCAGAGTCGGTCGTTAGAGCGGCACGCTTGATTTTTTCTTTCAAAGCATCTGTGATATGAGGAATGACCTGAACGGTTGCCCCAAGGTATTCTCCACGGCGTTCTTTACGAAGCACTTCACTGTAAATTTTCCCAGTTGTCACGTTGGAATATTTGTTGAGATTGATATCGATGAAACGTTCATAGTGACCCAAGTCCAAATCTGTCTCAGCTCCGTCATCTGTCACAAAAACTTCCCCGTGCTGGTAAGGACTCATAGTTCCCGGATCAATATTGATATAAGGGTCAAACTTTTGAATGGTTACTTTGAGACCACGATTTTTCAAGAGACGACCCAGACTCGCTGCGACAATCCCTTTCCCAATGGACGACACCACACCACCAGTTACAAAAATATATTTCGTAGACATAGATTCCTCTTTCTAAAATGCTCAAGGTCTTGCTAACTACGTGGGGACATAGAAAACAAGACCCTACTAATAAGAATAATCTGGGACAACTGCACCAGATTCACAACTAAAATACAAGAAGATAACTTCTTGAAAAAACAAAAATAGCTCCCTAAGAACTAGGGAGCCCCGACCTCTAAAAGAGGTGCCCGAACAATATGATACCTAAAAATAGGATAATTGTCAATAGCTAACTTTTATTCCTCGCTGGTTTCAGCATCATCTTCTGAGAACTCGTCATCTTCCTCGTTGAGATCCACGTCTTCACCCAAGTCATCAGGAGCGATTTCGTTGATTTCTGCATCGTAAGCTTCCACTTCATTTTTCTCATCATCTGGATTTTCATCATCGTATGAAAGAGCTGGATCTGCTTCATATGCGTCTTCGTCCTCTGGATCATCTGCATTGTAGTCAATAGCATCTGAATCGCCATCCATGAAGGCATTAACACGTTTTTTCTTAGCTTTTGGTGCTACTTCATCGTCGTCATTTTCTTCAAGAGCGATGATTTCTTCATCAATTTCATCCACACCATACCATGAACGAAGACCCCATTTGTTGTCTCCAAGTGAGATGAAGCTACCGTCAAAGTTCAACTCTGTGTAGAACAAAGGCAAGGCTTCGCGGATATCGCTGTTTGATGTTCCAAGGTAGTTTTGAATTTCGTTTACAAGATCGCTAAAATGCATCTCGTGATCGCGACCACGAAGTTCCAAGATAGCACGCGCTACCTCAATCATAGATAGTTCACTTTTTTCTTGCCCAGCAAATACTTCTAATTCCAAAGCGTTTCTCCTCATTTATACTACTATCGCCAGAGTAAACAGACTCTGACCTCATTTTATCATTTACTCCTTATTTTACGATAATTTTGCAGAATAGTCAAAGGTTAAGGGGGAGAAAGTGGCAAGATTAGACTAATTTCAGTACAAAACTCATTCCTTTTTCTGTTGCTCCATTTTCCACAAATCCAAGCGACTTGAAACACCTCCTAGAAGCATGATTGTAGGTGTAGATTTCCTTGACTCTCAATTCTTTCCATCCTTTTACTCGAGCCAATTCAATCAAAGTACTTAGAATCTTTTTTCCAAGTCCTCGATGTTGGTAAGCGGAATTCCCAATCACAATGGGGAGATTATCCTTAGATAGTGTAACATCCCCAATTGGAAACCATTCTCCCTTCTCCTTGACTTCAATCCAAAAAAGTTCACCATGCTGATCCAAATGGGAATACATAGCTTCCAAAGTTTCTTGACTATAAGGTCTCTTCACACCATCTACGAGGTGAACCAAGTTCACATCCTGATACCAAGCAAAAGCTTCTTCACAATGATTGGCCTTATAATAAGGAACAAGACGCAGTGCATTATCTATTTGTAAAATCCGTTTCATCTGCTTTCCTTTTCAACAAAAGAGTTGCTGCTTGATTAAAACCATCACACCAGTTATACCATTTTGCTTCATACTCATCTTGAGCTAAGATATGATTTTTTAAATCCAGAACAGAGTAAATTTTTCTTTCTTCGCAGGCTTGCGCATAGAGATGATATAGTTCATCACCACCATCTCTATCCCACTCAGCAGAAATCGTATTCCTACCTGCCAATAAAGCCTGATAAGCCCTGTGATGCCCATCTGTAATCAACAAGCAATCTCCAAAGGCAAGAATACTGATTGGATCGACTTGGATTGTTTCTGCCGACTGGTAAAGCATCTGAATATTTTGCAACTTCTTTTCTGATAAGTATAGTTGAGTCGGATGAAGATCTGCTATATTGACTTTCATTTCTTTCTCCTCAAGGGAATTTGATACTCACTTCTGCTTGCCTTTAAATCGCCATTGGAAGCGTAGCTTGTCATAGAAGGGAAATTCGATAAACAAGACTCCCAAGCCCACACAGAGACTGGCAAGGACATCTGATGGATAATGAACTCCCAGATAGACCCTTGATACCAGCACACTGACTAGGTAGAGACCTAGCACAATTTGCATGATTTTTCTCCAGACCGGATTTTTCATCCGTTGACTGAGAATGACAATCAGAGAGCCGACCATCAAGGTTACAGCCAGAGAATGACCACTTGGGAAGGAAAATCCCTTCTCCTCAACCAAGTGTAAAATAGCTGGTCGTGGGCGCTGGTAGATGTTTTTAAAAGTCACGATTAAAAGTCCTGCCAAAGCCAGATTTCCCAGCATGAAGAAACTTTCTATCTTCCACCGCTTACGATAAAAGACAAAAGCTGTAATGACAACCCAAGTGATAATCACTGGAATATCAATCAGACGTGTAATGGCTCGGAAAAGAATAGTCAAGTAATCTGGCAAGTCTCCTCGAACGGCAGTCTGTATCGGTTGGTCAAAACCGACCAGCGTTTCAGGGTAAAATTTGACCATGTAGCCAAGAATAACGAAAAGTAAAAGGGCAAAACTGCCCTTCATTAAAAATATTTGTTTATCTTTCATAATGTTTTAAGGTTGGTTTCAAAAGGACATACAACAACCAGAATGAAACGGAAAAGATTACACCCTCAATCAAGTTAAAAGGTAATACCATGGTCATTAGGTAGTTGGAAAGTCCCAAAATTTTTCCAATATCAAAGTTAGCAAACTTAGCGTACAAAGGAACAGCGTAAACATAGTTGAGAACCAACATAGCCACGGTTAAACCAATAGTCCCAGCTAGAGAGCCTAGTAGGAAACGAAGGGTTGTCCGTTCCTTTTTCCAAATCAAAGCAAATACGATGACAAAAACTCCCAAAGCTACGATATTCATCGGCAAACCAATGTAAGTATTCACTCCTTGACTATTAAGAAGCAATTTCAAGAGTGAGCGAAGCAAGAGAATTCCTAGCGCAGCAGGCAAATCCATGACCACCAAGCCCACAAGGACTGGCAAGATACTAAATTCGATCTTGAGGAAGGACGCCGCTGGCAAAAGCGGAAAGTCAAAGTACATCAGCACAAATGAGATGGCTGATAAGATTGCAATGGTCGAAAGTCGACGTGTGTTTGTCATAACAGGTTCCTCCAATTTTCTATAAAATCAGAAGAAGTTAGAAAGGATTCCTCTATCTATTCTCAATTTTTATATCCCAAAAGTTCCCTATCACTCTATTAAAGAAAACTAAAGCAAGCGGTTACAATCTAGCTATAAATCTATCAGAACAGACAAAGCTATTCTTTCGTCTTCTCCCATCCAGACTATACTGTCGGTTGTGGAATCTCACCACATCAGCTTGCGCTCGCGGACTTATTTAGCTAAGATATTTTAGATTTATCTAGGCGTCGCAGTCGAAGATAATACTTAAAGTATATCGAGACAAGACAACGACGAGAAAGCTAAAATAGATAGTCAAATTTACCGCCGGTCGGGAATTTCACCCTGCCCTGAAGACTCTTTTATCATAACAAAAAACGCTTGCAAGCGCAAGCATTTTGTTCATTTTCATTTTCATTTTTTATTTCAATTTATCCACTTCATAGGTATGAACAAGCTCAAGACCTGCAAAGTTCTGCTGGCGAAGAGCCTCATAGACAATCATGCAGACGGTATTCGACACATTGAGACTGCGGACATGTTCATCATTCATAGGAATACGGAGAGCCTTCTCAGGATGTTCGCGCATAAAGTCCTCAGGCAAGCCCTTGTCTTCACGTCCAAAGAGGAAATAGTGGTCCTCGTCAGTCGATAAATCCACCTCAGAATAGACTTTTTCAGCGAATTTCGAAATTAGATAGAGTTTTCCCTTCATCTGAGACATGAAATCTTCCAAACTCTCGTAAAAATAAATCTCTAGCTTATCCCAATAATCCAACCCAGCCCGCTTCATCTTGCGGTCATCGATAGGAAAGCCCATGGGCTTGATGATGTGGAGGGGAGAATTGGTTGCAGCGCAAGTACGCGCGATATTGCCTGTATTTTGTGGAATTTGTGGCTCAAATAATACAATGTGATTTGTCATGACTTGCTTCCTTTCACCATTGCAAAAAAATAGCCACACTGCCCGGAGTCAAGCTCAGCAAACAGCGTGGTTAAGGCATCGTTAACTTACCTCACAACAGGTTTGAAGTAAATCAGCGAAACTACTTTCTTAGTATAACACTTTCAGAATCATTGTCAATAGAAACGACTTGATTTTTTCAATTTTTTCAAGCTATTTCCAAGGGTTGTAAAATCGTCCCTGATTCTGCAAGATAAGTAGTAAACTAGCTACTAAAAACAAGGCTGCCAAGAACAAGGTAAGATAGTCTCCTTTTTTCAAGGCCTGATAACTATACCAAGTGCGTTTTTTCTCTTTCCCAAAGCGACGAAGCTCCATGGCGGTCGCGATGGTATCAATGCGTTCTAGCGAGCTAAAAATCAAGGGAGTGATAATGCGCAGATTGCCTTTGATTCGTTGCATTAGAGAAGCTTTCTTGGATAATTCCATCCCACGCGCTTCCTGAGACATCTTGATGGTAAAGAATTCTTCCTGCAAATCTGGAATATAGCGCAAGGTCAGGCTGACTGAATAGGCAATCTTATAAGGCACACCGATTTGATTTAAACTGGAAGCAAACTGACTAGGGTGGGTTGTCATCAAAAAGATAATAGCCAGAGGAATGGTGCAAAGGTACTTAATGGCCAGATTTAGCAGATAAAAGAGCTCCTGGCTGGTTAGAGTGTAGGACCCGATTCCCTGCCAAATCACACTTCTCTCTCCGTAAAGTCCAACCCCATACTCAGGAGAAAAGAGATAGACCATCAAGACGTTTAAAACGGCAAATACCGTCGCAAAAACTGCTACAAAGGAAACATCTTTAAAACGGATTTCTGACAAATAGAGGAGAAAGACCGAAAAAATAGCAATCAGAACAAGCAGTCTGGTATCATAGCTAATCATGGCAGCCAATGACACGAGAATGAAAAAGAGGAGTTTACCAGCTCCTGACAAGCGATGAATCACAGTATCTCTATGCTGGTAACCAATTAATTTAGCTTGCATCCTTCTCTCCTTTCTTTGTAAAATGCCGTTAAAGCAAGTGGATCCACGTCTAGTTTCTTGGCCAAGTTGAAGATGGAGGTTTCTTTTAGATTGGCTTTTATTAACAGCTTAGGATTGCTCAACAGACTAGCTGGATCAGTATCAGCAATCAATTCTCCGTCCACCATGACAAGGGCCCTGTCTGAATAATCCAGCATCAATTGCATATCATGAGTAATCATGACAATGGTATGCCCTTTTTGATGCAACTCTTCGAGAAATTCCATAATCTCAGTATAGTTCTTCTGGTCTTGACCTGCTGTCGGTTCATCTAAGAGGATAATTTCAGCCCCCAAGACCAAAATCGATGCAATGGTGACACGTTTTTTCTGACCAAATGACAGGGCAGAAATGGGCCAATTACGGAATTCATAGAGACCACAGATTTTCAAGGTTTCATAGACTTTCGTTTCAATTTCCTGCTCGTCCACACCTCGCAAACGTAGTCCCAGAGCCACCTCATCAAAAATCATATTGATTGAAATCATTTGATTAGGATTTTGCAACACATAGCCTACTCGTTCCGCCCGCTCTGCAACAGAATCTCCTTTTATATCCTGCTCTTCCCAAAGATAGCGGCCTTCAGTCTGAATAAAAGCACTTAGAGCCTTGGCTAGAGTTGATTTCCCTGCTCCATTTTTTCCGACAATGGCAATCTTTTCGCCCTTTTTAATATCCAGATAAATGGATTTTAAAATCGGTCTATCATCATAAGAAAAAGACACGTCCTCTAATTTAAAGAGTGACTGCAATTCTGGGGTTTCTTTTGCCAATTCATTCTGCAACTGAATCTGGCCTTTTGAGATAGACAAGTTATCCAGATTTGCTAACTGTTCTTCCTTGGCTAAATCCACACCTAATTGACGGAGAGTGGTTAGATAAAGGGGTTCCCGAATTCCATTTTGTGTCAATAAATCAGTCGCCAGTAACTGGTCAGGACTCCCATTAAAGAGGATACGACCATCGTTTATCAAGACAATTCGATCCACAGGTCGATGCAGAACATCCTCCAAACGATGCTCAATAATAAGTGTCGTCGTTCCCTCTTCCTTATGAATCTGATCAATCAATTCGATAATATCCTGACCTGACTTGGGATCCAGATTGGCGAGTGGCTCATCAAACAAAAGAATCGGACTCTCATCAATCAAGACACCAGCCAGACTGACTCGCTGCTTTTGTCCACCTGACAAATCCTGGGGACGCTGAGACAGTAAAGGGAGAAGGTCCAGCTTTTCAGCCCATTTATGAACACGACTTTTCATCTCTTCTAGTCCTGTTACATCATTTTCTAGAGCAAAAGCCAAGTCCTCTGCCACGGACAAGCCGATAAACTGCCCATCTGTATCCTGCAAAACTGTACTGACTAGATGAGATTTATCATAGATACTCATATCAAAGGCTGCTTGCCCCTTGATCAAAAATTCTCCAGACATCTGCCCCTTGTAAATATTGGGAATAATTCCATTCAAACACTGACTCAAGGTAGATTTACCTGACCCAGATGGCCCAACAATTAAGACTTTCTCTCCCTTGTAAATGGTCAAGTCTACCCCTTGCAAGGTCGGTTCTTGTTGTGTTTCATACCGGAAAGAGAAATCCTTCCACTCAATTATAGCTTCTTTCATCTTACTCTCTTCATTCGCTTCTTAGACTTCTATTTTATCATAAATCAAGCCCTTCTTGCAGTCTCTTCTCTTAAAATCTTAGCGCCAAAAAGATTCCTATCCTAGCTTACTTGCCTAACTAATCAATAAACATTGAAAAAGACTGGTTGCCCAGCCTTCCCCATCATTTTAGTCCTTTTTCAAACTTCCTGCACGAGTTTGAGTTCCTGCATAGGCAAGCAAGAGGAGAGTTCCTGCAATAGCTACAGATACACCATTAGCAATTCCCGCAACAATCCCTTGTGCAAATACTTTTTCTGCCGCTTCTTGATAAATCACAACATCTCCAAGCGGTGCCAAGACACCCCAAACAAGGGCATTTGCAAGTAGTTGAATGAGGTTAAAAATAAGAATATCTTTCCAGTCAAAGACACCATTGATCACGCGAACGTACTTTCTAAATAGCCCCACAACTAGACCAAAGAGACCACTAGCAATAATCCAAGTCCACCACAGACCGTAGCCAGCAAGAGAGTCCTTGATTGCATGACCAATTAAACCAACAAGTAATCCCACTAGAGGGCCAAAAATGATAGACAAGAGGCTCTGTACCGCATACTGAAGCTGGATGCTTGTATTTGGAACAGGGGTCGGAATGTTGATCATCCCGATGACAACAAAGAGGGCAGCTCCAACACCGATAGCAACAACTTGTTTAATTGATTGATTTTTCATCTATGTTCTCCTATTTTATGATTCTATTTTCTTTATTTCAATGGTCCAAGATGAACCGACACCCACATTATAAGCCTTGGCAAAGGAACCTTGATTGATAGCCAGACCTAAACGATAGAGAGAGTTAATGTAAAGGATTGGTTGCCCAATTCTCACATCTGCAAATGATTTGCCATAGACAACCTGATTTTGATAGACCAGCATATCTGCATGATAGATAGTCACTTCAAAACGGTCACCGAATGCTGGTCCCAGCTTGTAAAATTCTTCTCGCGTGATCGAGGTCCAAAGCGAACCAAAACGCACATCCAGAATATCAATAGCTCCCTTTACCAGATGCTCTTCAATGATGGTCTCTACGACTGGAAGTTCCACAATCTGATCCACACTGAGCTCTGGTCCCACTTCCTCAAAACTAATGTGACCGCTGGCCAGTTTAGCACCAGTATAGGCATAGACATCACGACCGTGGAAGGTATAAGAATGCTCTGTGTTTTGACGTCTATTGGCTACCTCAGAAATTTCACGAATGGCTACAATACCAACGTGTTTCTTGATAAAGGAAAGAGTCCCATTATCTGGCGTGACAATGTATTGATTTTTTGCAGTCTTGGCAACCACACTCTTACGTTTCGAGCCGACACCTGGATCGACCACCGATACAAAAGTCGTTCCCTCAGGCCAGTAATCCACCGTCTGAAAAAGACGGTAGCTCCCCTCAAAAATATTATATGGCGTGATATCGTGCGTCAAGTGATGGATTTTTAAGGTTGGAGACTCTTCTAAAGCCACTCCAATCATAGCCGATACCGCACCATCAACCAGACCAAAGTCTGATTGTAATACCAGTAAATTATTATTCATTTTATCTCCTTGTATATCCTTTATCATACCATATTTCAGAGAAAGGTGCTAATAGCTATTTCAATTGATTAGGGTATAGTTTTACCTTATCGCAAATTTCCTACTAAAAGCACTTGTTATTGGCTAGTAGGTGCATTTTTTCTTGAAAAAAGGTATGATAGTTACATAATGAAGAAGTAGGTTTTATTATGAAAATTATCCTTGTCGGAGGGGGAAAAGTTGGTTTTGCCCTCTGTCGCTCCTTGGTTGCAGAAAAGCATGATGTTTTACTGATTGAACAAAACGAAGCTGTTCTCAATCATATCGTCAGTCGTTTTGATATTATGGGTATCCTTGGTAACGGGGCCGATTTTACCATCCTTGAGCAAGCTAGTGTCCAGGATTGTGATATCTTTATCGCCCTGACTGAATATGATGAAGTGAACATGATTGCAGCCGTTCTAGCCAAAAAAATGGGAGCTAAAGAGACCATCGTTCGGGTGCGGAACCCTGAATATTCTAACTCTTATTTCAAGGAAAAGAATATTCTCGGTTTTTCTCTTATCGTTAATCCTGAGCTCTTGGCTGCCCGCGCTATCGCCAATATCATTGACTTCCCCAACGCCCTATCTGTCGAACGTTTCTTTGGTGGACGGGTCAGCTTGATGGAATTCACTGTTAAATCCTCCAGTGGTCTTTGCCAAATGCCCATTTCTGATTTTCGGAAAAAATTTGGCAATGTCATTGTATGTGCGATAGAAAGAGATCATCAAATTATCATCCCAAGTGGTGACATGACTGTACAGGATAAAGACAGAATCTTTGTCACTGGTAACCGTGTTGATATGATGCTCTTCCATAATTATTTCAAGTCTCGTGCCGTGAAGAGCCTTCTCATCGTCGGTGCAGGTAGAATTGCCTATTATCTACTAGGTATCCTCAAAGACAGTCGTATCGAAACCAAGGTTATTGAAATCAATCCTGAAATCGCTAGCTTCTTTAGCGAGAAATTTCCAAATCTTCATATCGTCCAAGGAGATGGTACTGCAAAAGATATCCTGCTAGAAGAAAGTGCTCAACACTATGATGCCGTTGCAACTCTAACAGGAGTCGATGAGGAAAATCTGATTACTTCGATGTTCCTTGACAGGGTAGGTGTACAGAAAAATATTACCAAGGTCAATCGTACCAGTCTCCTCGAGATTATCAATGCGCCTGATTTTTCAAGTATCATCACACCTAAAAGTATCGCTGTAGATACGATTATGCACTTTATTCGTGGTCGGGTTAATGCCCAGTATTCAGACCTTCAAGCCATGCACCATCTAGCCAATGGCCAAATCGAAACCCTGCAATTCCATATCAAGGAAGCCAATAAAATGACTGCCAAACCTCTTTCTCAACTCAAACTGAAAAAAGGGGTTCTTATTGCGGCCATCATTCGAAAGGGCAAGACTATTTTCCCAACTGGAGAGGATATGCTGGAAGTTGGAGACAAGCTCCTTGTAACAACTTTGTTGCCAAACATCACTAAGATTTATGACTTGATCGCGAGGTAAGAAATGAATAAAAGTATGATTCGTTACCTCCTTTCAAAGTTACTTTTGATTGAAGCTGTTCTTCTTTTGGTTCCTGTGGCTGTTGCTATCTATTACCGTGAATCGAGTCAAGTCTTTACAGCCCTCTTTTCGACCATAGGGATTCTCGTATTACTAGGCGGTTCAGGAATTTTGCAGAAACCAAAAAATCAACGGATTTATGCCAAGGAGGGAATCTTGATTGTGGCCCTCTGTTGGATCCTTTGGTCTTTCTTTGGTGGTCTCCCCTTTGTCTTTTCTGGACAAATCCCTAGCGTTATTGATGCCTTTTTTGAAATTAGTTCTGGGTTTACAACTACTGGAGCAAGTATCTTGAACGACATTTCGGTTCTCAGCCGTTCCCTCCTCTTCTGGCGAAGTTTTACCCACTTGATTGGAGGGATGGGAGTGCTCGTTTTCGCACTTGCTATTATGGACAATACCAAGAATAGCCACCTAGAAGTGATGAAGGCTGAGGTTCCTGGCCCTGTTTTTGGCAAGGTTGTATCCAAACTAAAAAACACTGCCCAGATTCTCTATCTCCTTTATCTAGCTCTCTTTTCCCTCTTTGTCATCATCTATTATCTAGCTGGTATGCCCCTATTTGATAGTTTTGTCATTGCCATGGGAACAGCAGGTACAGGAGGATTTACCGTCTATAACGACGGAATTGCCCACTATGGCAGCTCACTGATTACCTATCTAGTTAGTATCGGAGTTCTGGTTTTTGGGGTAAATTTCAACCTCTACTACTACCTCATGCTCCGTCGCATCAAGGCCTTCTTTGGAGATGAAGAACTTCGGGCTTATTTGGTCATCGTACTGGTTTCTACAGGCTTGATTAGCCTTAATACCCTCTATCTCTACCCAGGATTTTCCAAGAGCTTTGAAATGGCCTTCTTCCAGGTTTCCAACATCATTACAACAACTGGTTTTGGATACGGAGATATTACCAACTGGCCCCTCTTCTCCCAGTTTATCCTCCTCTTCCTCATGGCAATCGGTGGCTCTGCTGGCTCAACCGCAGGTGGACTCAAAGTTATTCGAGGTCTCATCCTTTCAAAAATTGCCAAAAACCAAATTTTGTCAATTCTATCACCCCACCGTGTTTTGACCCTCCATGTGAATAA
Source organism: Streptococcus pseudopneumoniae (assembly GCF_038148935.1). GTDB lineage: Bacteria > Bacillota > Bacilli > Lactobacillales > Streptococcaceae > Streptococcus > Streptococcus pseudopneumoniae_U. The sequence continues at coordinate 59,932 of NZ_JBBJZX010000001.1, forward strand.
AACGGTGATTGACAAAGATACCCAGCATAAGATTCTCAAATACTTTGTCATCTATTCTATGATTTTACTAGCGCTTATCTTTATTGTCAGCCTAGATAGCAATGATTTTCTAGTTGTGACCAGCGCTGTCTTTAGCTGTTTCAATAATATTGGACCTATTCTAGGAACCACTTCTAGCTTCGCAATCTTTAGTCCTATCTCAAAAATTCTCCTCTCCTTTGCAATGATTGCAGGTCGATTGGAGATTTACCCAATCCTCCTTCTCTTTATGAAGAGAACTTGGTCTAAGAGATAAAATACAAAATCCCTCTTTTTACAATTGTGAAAGAGGGATTTTTATATTAAAAAGGGGGAACGTTTTTAAATCCAAGCCTGTCTGTAAGCAAAGTCCTTACTCAAATAAAAGATGGAAAAACTTACTACACAGCTTGGTAATGCTCCAATACAAATTGTAAGGCTTTACTTGGATTCTTTGTTAAATGAATATATTCCATTCCTCTGGTAGCAACTATCTGAATACCTAATCTTTCTGCATCCACCTTCATCTCTCTATAATAACTCCGAACTTGTGGGGCCAGAATAATTAAATCATAAACACCCATAATATCATAATGAGCTCCGTACGCTCCTGAATTCGCAATCACTCTAACTTCTGCTAATTGAGCGCCCTCGTTAATTGCATTGGCTAATTGCGCACTTGTTCCAGACCCTGCACAAAGAACCAGTACTTTCAACTCCTTACTTTTTATTTCATCTAACTCACCAGGCATTATTTCACTTGTATCCTCCTCTAAAATAATATCATTTGAGCTTGCAACATCTTCTTTCATCAGTAACTGTCTATCATACGCTCTACAGAATGGCAAATAAATCAATATGTCGACAACTAACATCAAAGATAAAAACACAAAGGAGATAGGTTGAAAATTCGTTCCAATTAACAATCCCAAGGGACCAGGAAAGGCCCAAGGTAACTGGATATAAAATCCATTCATTCCAAAGAAATCAATAAAGACCTTTCCTAGAAATACATTCACTGGTGGAGTCAGCAAAAAAGGGACAAAAAGATAGGGATTCAAAATAACAGGCATACCAAATAGAAGAGGTTCATTTACCGCAAATAAAACAGGAGTAATTGTAGCTTTACCTACCGATTTTAATTGTTTAGACCTCATAAAGAAAATCAAAATAAATGGTACAACAAAGGTAGCCCCCGTTCCTCCGATAGCAGCGATATAATTCCCGAAATTAGGGGTTAAAGAATGATAAGGGAACTGCCCATTTGCAAGGAGTTGAGCATTCTCTTCCATATTGCTTAGTTGTAAAGCTGTAACAGCAGGTAAGACAATAGATGGTCCATGAATTCCAACAAACCAAAGCAAGGCACACATAAACCAAATCAACATCATAGCAGGATATGATTCTGCACCCTTAAAAATAGGGGTCAATAGTTGTTGAAATACTTGGGCAAAAGGAACATCTAAACTAAACCGAGATACAATATCTAACAAACCACTAATAAGTAAAACAAAAGAAAAAGGAAAAATATCTCTAAAAGCTTGTGATATAGCTCCAGGAACTTCCTTAGGTAAATGAATAGTAATGTCTCGCTTAATACAGAATCGGTAAACATTTACAGTAATAAAGGCACTGACAAACGAAGTTATCAATCCTTGAGATCCTAAATAGTTTGTCGACAAACTTGTAGATCCCGTCTTCTCATCAACTACAAGCGTTACAGTTAATACCAGATAACTACATATGGCTGCCAACATTACAGAAGTATCATTTATTACCTTTCCAGGAGGCATTTTTCTATTAACATTTCCAGCCAATGACTTTGCAACTGTCCCTGAAACAATAACACCCAAAACTCCCATGGTTAGCATATACACTTTCCTCATCCAGACAATAGCTGGACTCGGTAACTCTACTCCGAAATTTTTAGGAATCATAATAATAATCATCAAAAAGCTTGAAAACATAATTAAAGGCATAGTAGCAATGAATCCATCTTTAATAGCCATCATATAATTATTAGTAGAAATTTTTTCAAATTTCCCTTGTTGCTTTTCAATGGCAGCGACTAGCTTATCCATAAAACTCCTCCTATAAAAAATTCAACCTCATATTTAAAACATATTAAACATCATTCAAATCGCTAACCTTAATTCCGTTTTAGCCCTTTTACCCAAAGAGCACTTTTCTTAATATATCTCTTCTGTGTCTCATAATCAACAAAGAAAAGACCATATCGCTTATTGTAGCCATTCGCCCAAGAAAATTGATCTTGCAAAGACCATATAAAATAGCCTTGAATATTGACTCCCCTATCTCGAGCCTCTAAAACTTTGTGTAAATGTTGCTCAATATAACGGATTCTCTTACTGTCATCAATAATATCATTCTCGCCCTCTGGCTTAACCTCTTTAAGAGCTGTACCATTTTCAGTTAAATAAATGACCGGATGTTGAGGATATTCTTCTTTGATACGAAGCAACATATCAAATAAGCCTTGAGGATAAATATTCCAATCCCAATCTGTTGTCGGAATACCAGGCTTTTTTACAAATTCACCTAGAGCATTTAATTTAAAAGAAGACTGTCCTTTTATTCCTGTTGAATTAAATTCTTGTCTATTTTCACCTTTGTATTCACGAATAAATTCTGAACGATAATAATTCATCCCAAACATCGTATTAAGAGGTGCAGCTCTTTTCATAATTTCTAA
>NZ_JBBJZX010000002.1:0-55461 GCF_038148935.1 Streptococcus pseudopneumoniae
CAGTTTTGAGGTTGTAGATGAAACTGACGAAGTCAGCTCAAAACATGATTTTGAGGTTGTAGATGAAACTGACGAAGTCAGCTCAAAACATGGTTTTGAGGTTGTAGATGAAACTGACGAAGTCAGTGATCATATCTACGGTAAGGTGACGCTGACGTGATTTGAAGAGATTTTCGAAGAGTATAAAAACTAAAAAAGCAGACCATCTAAGCCTGCTTTACTATTGATTCTTATATAAATTTCCTGTGAACAAGGAAAGGCAATTATGATAACTATTCTTCATCCATGCTCAAGACGCTGAGGAAGGCTTCTTGTGGGACTTCAACTGATCCGATAGCTTTCATACGCTTCTTACCAGCTTTTTGTTTTTCAAGGAGTTTACGTTTACGAGAAACGTCACCACCATAACATTTGGCAAGTACGTTCTTACGAAGAGCCTTAATATCAGTACGAGCCACAATCTTGTGTCCAATAGCTGCTTGAATTGGCACCTCAAATTGTTGACGAGGAATAATTTTCTTGAGCTTATCAACGATAAGTTTCCCACGTTCGTAGGCAAAGTCCTTGTGAACGATAAAGCTGAGGGCATCCACCTTGTCTCCATTGAGAAGGATATCCATTTTGACCAGCTTAGAAGGGCGATATTCTGACAATTCGTAGTCAAAACTTGCATAACCACGAGTTGAAGACTTAAGCTTATCAAAGAAATCAAAGACGATTTCAGCAAGTGGAATTTGATAGATGACATTGACACGGTTATCATCAATATAGTCCATAGTCACAAAGTCCCCACGCTTGCGCTGAGCTAGCTCCATCACTGCTCCGACAAACTCCTGTGGTACCATGATTTGCGCCTTAACATAAGGCTCTTCAATGGTCGCAATCTTAGTTGGGTCTGGAAACTCAGATGGGTTAGACACATCCATTGACTCACCGTCGGTCAAATTAACCTTATAGATAACGGATGGAGCTGTCATGATGAGGTCGATGTTGAACTCACGTTCCAAACGTTCCTGGATAACATCCATATGGAGAAGTCCAAGGAAACCACAACGGAAACCAAATCCAAGTGCCTGCGATGTTTCTGGTTCAAACTGCAAGCTTGCATCATTCAGTTGCAATTTTTCAAGGGCTTCACGCAGGTCATTGTACTTGTTTGATTCGATTGGATAGAGACCCGCAAAGACCATCGGATTCATCTGTTTGTAGCCATGTAATGGCTCTGCCGCAGGATTGGTTGCCAAGGTAACGGTATCACCCACACGAGTATCCTGAACCGTCTTGATAGAAGCCGCAATATAACCAACATCACCAGTAGCAAGGAAATCACGACCAACTGCTTTCGGCGTAAAAATACCGACTTCGGTCACATCAAAGGTCTTACCATTGCTCATAAGCTGAATCTTATCTCCAGGTTTAACCACCCCATCCATGACACGCACTTGGAGAATAACCCCACGGTAGGCATCGTAAACAGAGTCAAAAATCAAGGCCTTCAGTGGTGCCGTCACATCACCCGTTGGTGCTGGTACTTTTTCTACGATTTGCTCAAGGATTTCTTCAATCCCAATACCAGCCTTGGCAGAAGCCAATACTGCTTCACTGGCATCCAAACCAATGACATCTTCAATCTCCGTACGCACGCGCTCTGGATCTGCAGCTGGCAGATCAATCTTGTTAATGACTGGCATGATTTCCAAATCATTATCCAAAGCCAGATAAACGTTGGCAAGAGTTTGAGCCTCAATTCCTTGAGCCGCATCAACCACCAAAATAGCACCCTCACAGGCAGCTAGCGAACGCGAAACTTCATAGGTAAAGTCAACGTGCCCCGGTGTGTCAATCAAGTGAAAAATATAAGTTTCCCCATCTTTGGCAGTGTAATTCAACTCGATGGCATTCAACTTAATGGTAATCCCACGTTCCCGTTCTAGATCCATGCTATCCAAAAGCTGAGCCTGCATTTCACGACTTGAAACCGTCTCTGTTTTTTCCAAAATGCGGTCTGCTAGAGTCGATTTCCCGTGGTCAATATGGGCGATAATAGAGAAGTTACGGATCTTCTCCTGTCGTTTTTTCAATTCTTCTAAGTTCATGATTCTCTTCCTTTCAGGGTATCTATTTATTATAAATTGTTTTTGATATTTTGACAAGACCATACCCTGCTAGGAGTACTAATCTTCAGCGACAAAGCCGTCATTTTCAATAAAGTGATGTTCTGTCATTCCTTGGTCAGTAAAGACAATCCCGTGAAGGACACCACCATAGACAGCTCCTCCGTCCATCCCAATCTTACCATCTTCTGTAGTCCAAAGCTCAGCTGTACCTCGGTCTTGCTTTAACAAACCATAAACCGGTGTATGACCAAAGACAATGGTTTTTCCAGTATGATTTTCTGCTTCGTGGAATGGTTTTCTAAGCCATACTTTCTTGTAATCTGTGGTTTCATGCCAGTCGTCTAAGGTCAAATCAATACCTGCGTGCACAAAGATATACTTATCTGTCTCTACCACAAACGGCATTTGACGAATAAATTCGACCAAGTCTGCCGCTTCAGTAGCAACACGCTTGGCATCTTCTACTCCATCAACCGGTGCATCCAAGGGACGACCTAGGATAGAGTTAATAGTTGTATCACCACCATTGCGACGATAGTGGTCATAGCTTTCTTCTGGGTTATCGAGCCAAGTCAAAAACATATACTCGTGGTTTCCTGACAAACAGATTGCCCCTTGATTATGGACCAAGTCCTTAACCATCTCTAGGACACGGCGACTATCTTCACCACGGTCAATCAAATCCCCTAGAAAGAGCAACTGGGTCTGACCATCCCATGTTTTGAGAAGGTCTTCTAGCATCCCTGCTTTCCCATGAACATCTCCAATTACATAATAGTCTGTCATCTTATTTCTCCCTGTTTCTCAACAATTCTCTGGCTTGCGTCAGGGCTGCTTCCGTCACATCATCACCTGCCAGCATCTTGGCAACTTCTTCCACTCGCTCTTCAACCGTCAAGAGACGAACAGTTGAAACCGTTGAATGGTCATTACTAATCTTCTCAATAAAGAATTGATAATCTGCAATCGCAATCACTTGTGGTAAATGGGAAATAGCTAGAACCTGCCCATGCTGACCAATTTTATGAATCTTCTGCGCAATAGCTTGGGCTACACGGCCTGAAACTCCCGTATCCACTTCATCAAAGACTATGCTGGTCTTGCCTTCTTTACGTGAAAAGGCAGACTTAATGGCTAACATGAGACGAGATAATTCCCCGCCAGACGCCACCTTGACCAAGGGTTTAAAGTCTTCTCCAGGGTTGGTTGAAATGTAAAACTCGACCATTTCATTGCCCTCACGACTGAATTTGCCCTTGCTAAAACGAACCTGAAACTGAGCTTTTTCCATATAGAGGTCTTGCAGTTCTTGTTTAATCTCTGCTTCGAGCTGCTGAGCCAAGTCATGACGAGCAGAGGCAAGCTGACCTGCCAAATCAATAAGATTGACTTCTAATTTCTTGAGCTCTGCTTCCATGTCCTCAGATGAAAGGTTATTACCTGTCAAGAGATTATATTCTTCTGTAATCTTAGCAAAATAAAGCAAGACATCGTCTACAGTCCCACCATATTTACGCGTAATAGTATGAAGGAGATCCAAACGATTCTCAACCTGCATGAGACGATTGCCGTCAAAATCAAGGTCCTCAATAATAGCTTCCAGACGCTTGCTAATATCTTCTAAGACATAGTAGGTCTCAGACAGAGAGCTTGAAATTTCACGGTATTCAGGGTCATAATCTTCGACACTTTCCATATCATTCATGGCCGAACGAACATTGGCCAAACTTGAAAAGTCTTCATTGTCCAACATGCTGTAGGCATTGGTCAGTGTATCCACAATATTTTTATGGTTGAGGAGTTTATCTCGCTCTTGGTTGAGAGCTAGATCTTCTCCCGCCTGCAAGTTTGCTGCCTCAATCTCTGCCATTTGAAATTCCAACATTTCAATACGAGCCTTATGTTCCTGTTGGTTTTTCTTGACTTCCAGAACCTGCTTACGCATTTTTCGATAGGCATCAAAACTCGTCTGGTAGGTTTCTTTTAAGTCCCAAAAAGCTGCATCGCCAAATTCATCCAACATCTGGATGTGCAATTGAGGACGCATTAACTCCTCTTGGTCATGCTGACCATGAATATCCACCAGATGTTGCCCAATAGCACGCAAGACAGACAGATTGACCATCTGGCCATTCACACGGCTGATACTACGACCATTTTGTAGAATTTCCCGACGGATGATAATTTCATCACCTAATTCTAAACCTTGCTCATCAAAAATTTCCTGTAAAAGGCGACTATTCTCAACTGAGAAAAGTCCCTCAATCTCTGCCTTTGGCGCGCCATGACGAATAACATCTGTCGTAGCACGAGCTCCCAACATCATATTCATGGCATCAATGATAATCGACTTCCCTGCACCCGTTTCACCAGTCAGAACAGTCATCCCCTTTTCAAAATTGAGGGAAATAGCCTCAATAATGGCAAAGTTTTTTATCGAAATTTCAAGTAACATATAGACCTACCAATTTTTTACTTGTTCAAAGATTTCCTCAGCTAGACTTTCACTTCTGGCAATGACTAAAATCGAGCTATCATCAGCCAAACAGCTGAAAATCTTATCAGCAAAAGTCTCGGTTAACTGAGCTTTTACAAAAGCTGTATTTCCTGGAATAACTTGGAGATTGATCATCTTATCCATCAATTGAGCCGATTCAATATTGTCTTCAGCCAGTTGCAAACTTTTCACGATTGATTTTGGTAATTCGTAGACATAGGTGTTGTCTCTCAAAGGAATTTTGACAATACCTAGTTCTTTGATATCTCGGGATACCGTTGCCTGAGTGGCAGTGATGCCTGCCTCTTTCAAATGTTCTACAATTTCTTCTTGCGTACCGATTTGATAATCTGTCACAAATCGTCTAATTTTTTCAAGTCTCTCTTTTTTATTCATTTTTAAATTGACTATGCGCCCTCTCTACTACTTCTTCAATCTCAGCAAGAACCTGATTACTTGCTGACTCTTCTTTTTTCAAATATGCTAAAAACTCAATATTTCCATGTCCACCTTGGATGGGAGAAAAGTCCAAGCCAAGAACTGAAAAACCTTCCTCTACTGCCATAGCTGTGACAGATTCAAGGACATTCTGGTGAACCTTGGCATCTCGAATAATTCCATTTTTCCCAATCTGCTCACGTCCTGCCTCAAATTGGGGCTTAACCAGAGCCACGACCTGACCTTGAGCTGCCAAGACTCGGTGCAAGGCTGGCAGAATCAGACTGAGAGAAATAAAACTCACATCAATACTGGCAAAGCTCGGTTCCTGCTCGAAATCAGTCTTTTCAGCATAGCGAAAATTGAACTGCTCCATACTGACAACTCGTGGGTCTTGGCGTAATTTCCAAGCCAACTGATTGGTACCAACATCGACTGCAAAGACCAACTCGGCACCATTCTGCAACATAACATCGGTAAATCCTCCAGTAGAAGCCCCAATATCAATCGTTGTTGCCCCATCCACTGATAAATCAAATACTTGCAAGGCCTTTTCTAATTTCAAGCCACCACGGCTGACATACTTGAGTTTTTCACCCTTAAGTTTTAGCTCGGTGTCGTCTGGGATTTTCTCTCCTGGCTTGTCAAAACGTTCTCCATTCAGGACTGCTACGACTAGACCAGCCATGACACCGCGCTTAGCCTGTTCTCGCGTTTCAAACAAGCCCTGTTTATAAGCTAGTACATCCACTCTTTCCTTAGCCATTGATTCTCAAACTTTCTACTACTTTTACAATCGATTCTATCTCAAAGGGAATCTGCTGGGCAATTTCTTCTAATTTGGCATTAGCTTGATCCAAGGTTTGGTTACAAAAGGCAATAGCCTCTTCCAAGCCCAACAAGGCAGGATAGGTTGACTTTTCAGCATGCAAATCCTTTTGTGGTGTCTTGCCAATTTCTTCAAAACTAGCTGTCACATCGAGTACGTCATCTCGAACTTGAAAAGCAAGCCCAATCAATTCACCTACAGTTTTCAGTTTTGCCTGCATCTCAGGTGCCAATTCGGCTATAATAGCAGCTGCTTGGAAGGGATAAGCTAGTAATTTTCCAGTCTTATTAGCATGAATAGTCTGAAGTTCTTCCAAAGACAAATGCTGGTGTTCACCTTCCATGTCCAAAACCTGCCCAGCCACCATACCCAAACTTCCTGATGCAAGAGATAAATTGGCAATCAAGTCCACCTTGATCTGACTTGACAAATCTGCCTGCGCTATCAAGGCATAAGGATCTAGGAACAAAGCATCTCCAGCCAAAATGGCCATAGCTTCACCGAATTTCTTATGGTTGGTCAAACGCCCTCGACGGTAATCATCATCATCCATGGCAGGAAGGTCATCGTGAATCAAACTCCCTGTATGGATCATTTCCAAGGCAGCAGCCACCTGCGCATGTGCTGGTTTAATAGCCACCTGCAAGGCTTCCAGGACTTCTAACAAGAGAAAGGGGCGAATACGCTTGCCACCAGCATGAATGGAATAGAGAACAGATTCTCGCAAACTAGAGGCAAACTGCTGGTCTCCATAAAAGTCTTCCAAAGCAGACTCAACAAGAGCTAATTTTTCTTGCTTCTTCATTCAAAATCACTTTCTGTTCCATCTTCTTGCATAACCTTGACCAAGGTCTTTTCTGCCTTGTCCAGCGTCGCTTGGAGCTCTTTTGACAAGACCATGCCCTTTTGAAAGGCAGCAATCGCATCTTCCAGAGCAATTTCACCATTTTCCAAACTTTGGACGATGGTTTCCAGTTCTGCTAGATTTTCCTCAAATTTCTTTTGTTTTGACATCTTTAACCTCTAATTCTACTTGACCATCTCGCATCAAAAGCGTCACTTGGTCTTTTTTCTTCAAACTCTCAACCGAATCAACTACGGACTCTTCTTTTTTGACAATAGCATAGCCACGCGCCACGATTCGACTGGTATCCAACATCAGAAGTGCTTCTGAAAGTCTCTTAACCTCAGCAACCTTGGCATCATAAACCAGCGCCATTTGGCTACGGAGAAGCTTGTCCAACTGACCTAGACGGTCTTGATAGCGTTGGATTTTGGTAACGGGTGATAATTGTACCAGTCGATGCGTCCTTGCTTGAACTACTTGTTTGTTATCAGAAATCCGTGTTCGCAAACTTTGTTTTAAGCGCAGTTGCAGTTGATCCAAGCGTTGCAAATAACCGTCATACAAGCGCTCTGGCTGTCTAAAGATAACAGACTGACTGCATTTTTTCAAAGCTTCTTGTTTCTTCGATAGGACATTTCGGACTGCTGTTGCCATCCGTTTTTCTTGATTTTGCAAATGAGCTAATAGATCCAACTTGGTCACAGGTGTTGCTAGTTCAGCTGCAGCTGTTGGTGTCGCAGCGCGGCGATCTGCCACAAAATCAGCTAAAGTCACATCTGTCTCATGTCCTACACTAGAGATAACTGGCAAACGAGATTCAAAAATAGCTCGTACCACAATTTCTTCGTTAAAGGCCCAGAGATCCTCAATGGAACCTCCACCACGACCAATAATCAACAAATCCAAATCGTCCCGTTGATTAGCGCGCGCAATATTTCGAGCAATTTCTTCCGCAGAACCCTCACCTTGAACCTTAGTTGGATAAAGTAAGATATCGACACCTGGAAATCGCCTGCTGACGGTCGTGATAATATCTCGAATAACGGCTCCACTGCGACTGGTTACTACACCAATTCTCTTAGAAAATTGGGGCAGAGGTTGCTTGAACCTCTCTTGAAACAGGCCTTCTTCTGTCAATTTTTTCTTGAGTTGTTCAAACTGAATCGCAAGCGCCCCAACCCCATCAGGCTCAGCCTTTTCTATGATGATGGAGTAGCTACCACTTGGTTCGTAGACCTGTACACGCCCAATCACATTGATTTTCATCCCTTCTTCTAGGTCGAAGCCTAATTTCTGATAAATTCCAGACCAGATGGTCGCTTGAATAACTGCATGGTCATCCTTTAGGGAGAAATATTGGTGAGTAGGTCGTTTACGAAAGTTGGAAACTTGACCAGTTAAATAGACCCGTTCCAAATAAGGGTCTTTATCGAATTTCATTTTCAGATACTTGGTCAAAGTTGTTACCGATAAATACTTTTCCATCTCCACCTACTATTCATTTTCTTGCTCTTTCATAGGTATTATTATACCAAAAATATGCCTAAAAATCTTCATTTATGTACCATTATGAAGGAAAAATAAATAATAGGTTTACAACAAATATCTGACAGCTTATGGCATAAGAAAACGAGTATCTCCAATTACGGATATACTCGTTTTTTTGATATTTTAAAAGTGAACTTTTGCCTTCTGCTTAAACCTTTTCGACAAAACCTTGATAACTATTTGTTACTTTCATCTTTACGTTTAGTAAACACAAAGAATGATGCTAAAGTTGTTAATAACCCAACCACAATCATACTCATGTCCGACGCACTCCCCGTACGTGGCAATGTTGGTTTTTCCTCTTTTGGTGGCTCAACTAGTTTCGTTGGTATCTCCTCTTTTGGTGTCTCAACTTGTTTTGTTGGTTTCTCCACTTTTGGCGGTTCAACTGGTTTTGCTGGTGTCTCCTCTTTTGGTGGTTCAACAGGTTTTGCTGGTGTCTCCTCTTTTGGTGGCTCCACTGGTCTCGTTGGTGGCGTTGGTTCTTTCAAGTCAGGCTTAACCGGTGGGGTTGGAGCTTTTGGTTCTTTCAAGTCAGGTTTCACTGGTTTTTCTTTATCGAACTTGTTTGGTTCTTTTGGAGCAACTCCTAATGGTGTTGGTTCTTTAAGTTCTGGTTGTTTTGGTTCAACTGGTTTCGTTGGTGGCGTTGGTTTTGGTGTTTCAACCAATTCTAGTTTCGGTTTCACATCAATATATTCGTCAACGATAGCCGTGTTGATTCCGAATAATTGAGTGAATGGGACGGTTGCACCAAATTCCAAATAGAAGCCATCTTCTGTCACTTTTATAACACCTGCACCTTTGTATTTGTAAGGTGATTCTTGGTTATCCCATACCGGGTTTCCACTGTTAATTTCATCTAATGTTTTATCGGCATAAAATCCATCATCATGTTTATAGACAAAAGATTCATTCAATTTGATAAATGAAGCATTATGAATAGCATACACAATTTCACGATAGGTACTAGGCCATGTATTCACATTGGATCCATATTTGTTAGTCATATAATCTTTGACTTTTTTGAAACCATCTTTTTTGTACTCTTCTTCATCTTTTACGTATGCTGTTTTCAATTCTGCTTTTTTTGTATTCCACTCTTGACGTTTGGAAGGGTCACTCAATAATCCGCCGGGTTTTGATGCTGTTTCGAGGTCTACGTTATACAGTTTCTTAAATTCGTCATTTAAGTATTCGTCATAAACTCCTGATTTCCCATAGAATTCCTTAAACATATCCTTATTGTCTGCGAAATAATACGAATTGTCACTATAACCATGCCATCCTGTATTCATAGAACTCACTGCAAACATAACTGGTTTTTCTTTTGTTGGAATCACTTTCGTTCCATCTTCAAGATATAGAGTTGGTTTCATACGAACTCTTGTACTATATCCATGTTTTCTGAAATCACCATAGATTGATACTGAAATAGTTGGATCGTAGGCAGGAGAAATTTGCATTGTATCAACAGAACTACCAGTCTCTAAGACAGTGTATTCATAATCAATACGTGTGACTTTTTTCTTATCGTATGTGGTGTTCTCTAAGTTTGTGTAAGTCACGGTAAACGGTCTATCTTTTTTGGCAATGACAGGATATGTGGGTCTTTGCCGTATTCTCGATAACCTGTTACTGTTTCATCCCATCGTTTGATGATCTTATCTGTCAAATTATTTTTTGCTAATGCTTCATCTGATAATTGGTCGCTACTCAACTTTTTATGATTTAGTTTCCAAAAACTTCCGTCTTTCTGAGTATATTTCAACATTGCTAAAGCACCAGTATCACCAGTATCTTTAACTTCTATGCTGATTTTAGCATTTGGTTCTTTAACGAAAATCAAATAGTTTTTTTCTTCGCTTGCAAAACGACCTGGTTTCTTCGATTCTTCTTCGAATTTTTTCAATTTTTCGTTATATTCTGCTCTACGTTTATCGTTTTCAATTTTATCAGCAGCTTCATTAGATTTAACTTGTTTATTGTATTCTGCAAGTTTTGTATTGTATGTTGCGAGTTTAGCGTCATAATCAGCTTTGGCCATATTATAGTCAGTTTGAGCTTTGTCATAGGCCGCTTTATCTTTTTCATATTGTGCTTTTTTAGCATCCCACTCAGCTTTAAGTTTTTCGTATTCAGCTTTTACCTTGTCCGCCTCAGCTTTTTGTTTATTGTATTCCGAAAGGTCACTTTCGTATTTTGTAAGTGTCTCTTTATTTGTAGCTAACACTTTGTCATATTCAGCCTTCGCCTTATCGTACTCAGCCTTGTCCGCTTCATATTTAGCCACACTTTCATTGTAGGCTTTAAGTTCTGCTTCATATGCTTTCTTATCTAATTCATATTTTGTTGTTTCTGCCTTATACGTAGTTAAAGCCTTGCCATAACTATCAAACTCGTTTTGTTGAATGTTTGAAGATTGGTCAGAAGCTTCAACTGTATGCACCCCAAATAAGATAGCAGAAGTTAAGCATGCACTTGCTAATCCAAATTTTACTGAGTTTTTGTTCATATTACTCACTCTTTCTTAGAACGATTTAGAGAAAACTTAGTTTCTTTTGATTATTTATATTCCAAACTTAATACATATACAATAAATTTACTTAAATCTAATTCATCTGTTTATTTGCTGTTTCGAGCTTCTTCCAAAATCTTTGCAATCTTGGTCGTCAACAGGTCAATAGCAACTGTATTGCTAACCCCTTCAGGAATGACAATATCAGCATAACGCTTGGTCGGCTCGATAAACTGATGATACATGGGTTTGACCACACCTAAGTACTGGTCAATAACGCTATCAAGGCTACGGCCACGCTCTTCCATATCACGCTTGATACGACGAATAATGCGCACATCATCATCCGTATCCACAAAAATCTTGATATCCATCAAATCGCGCAGGCGCTTGTCCTCCAAGACCAAGATCCCCTCAACGATAAAGACATCTTGAGGCTCCTGACGATAAGTCTTGCTACTCCGTGTATGCTCTGTATAGTCATAAGTCGGAATGTCCACCGGACGCCCTGCCAACAATTCCTTAATCTGCTCGATCATCAAGTCTGTATCAAAGGCAAAAGGATGGTCATAGTTGGTTTTGACACGCTCTTCAAAGGTCAAATGAGACTGATCCTTGTAGTATGAATCATGCTCAATCATGGAAATCTTTTCATCAGGGAAATACGATAAAATGGCTCTTGAAACACTGGTCTTACCTCCACCAGAACCACCTGTCACTCCGATAATGATTGGTCTATTTTGCATGCTATCCTCCGTTTTTTTATCCGTCGTCTATTCTATCACATTTTTTGCAAAATTTATAGTCTGATTTGGATAGTCTAGGGGAAACAATTCCATCCCCACACTCCAGTTAGACTAGCTAAAAACCTTCCTTGGCTTATAGAGATTGTCCCGTTTTTCTAGAATGGCTAGCAATTTATCATCTTCAAAGGCAGCTAATTCTTGTTCTGTTTGGTCGAGCTCGATAAAACGACCAAAGCGTACTTCTGTAGCCTGTTCTGGACTTAGGCAAACTTTGACAAGGTCGCCTGTCCCAATCTCTAGAGGATGAAGAAAGTCCAATTTACCAGCCTCCACTTTTTCAGCAATTTCTTCCAAGGTAAGAGCGTCTTCTAGCTGCAAACCTGCAGCACTTGTTCGTGTCAAATGAGACATATGAGCCGCATAGCCCAATTTTTCTCCCAAGTCAACCGATAATGTACGGATGTAAGTCCCCTTACTGCATTTCACACGAAAAGTAAAGCGTGCAAGATGACCCTCATAAGAAATCGGACTTGTCCGCTCAAATTGATAAATGGTCACCTGACGTTCTGGACGTTCCACTTCCTGACCAGCACGCGCATACTCATAGAGTTTGCGACCATTAACCTTAACAGCTGAATACATAGGTGGAATCTGGGTAATAGGCCCAGTCAAACTAGCGATTGCTTCATCAACAAGCTTTTTATCCAAGGGCGATAAAACAGGTGTCTCCGCGACCACTTCCCCACTGGCATCCTCAGTCGTCGTGGAATAGCCGAGAGTGATTTCCCCCTCATAGACCTTGCCCTCATCCTGCATAAACTCGACCATGCGTGTCGCCTTGCCAACCGCAATAGGCAAAACGCCCACTACATCCGGATCCAAGGTCCCACCATGACCAATTTTCTTGGTTCCCAAAATCTTACGCAGTTTAAAAACCGCATCATGCGAGGTCATCCCCGCTTCTTTTTTTAAGTTGATAATACCGTTCATATCTTGTTTTCTCACTCCCCCTTCAGCGCTTCAAACTTCGCTTTCATGGTTGGATTTTTTCGAGTTAGTTTTTTTACTGAAACGTCTTCCAATTTATTGTTTGCGAGACGGAGTTGGTTTTCAGATGTGGTTAGGAATTTCTTAACCTCTTCCATACGTTTGATAGCCTTGTCGATTTCATCGATAGCTTTACCAAAGTTGGTCGAAGCTGAGTTGTAGTTCTTGGCAAAGGCCTGTTTAAAGGCATCCAAGTCTTCTTCAAAATGTGTGATGTCAATATTTTGTTCGCGAACCAAGGCCAACTCTTGCTTGTATTTAAGGGAATTAAGAGCCGCATTTCGCAAAAGCCCAATCAACTGGATAAAGAACTGAGGACGAACCACATACATCTTTTCATACTCGTGGCTAACATCAACAATCCCTGTATTAAAGTAGTCATTATCTGCCTCTAACATAGTAACCAAAACCGCATATTCACAGTTCTTTTCACGACGATCCTTGTCCAATTCCTTGTAGAAGTCCGCATTCTTGTGCTTCTTCTCTGTTCCGTCCGCTTCATTTTTCATCTCAAACATGATGGAAATGATTTCGACACCATTTTCATCACATTCACGGAAGATAAAGTCCCCCTTAGACCCGCGCGCAGAGACCTTGTTATCCTTCTCAAAGTAAGCATTTGGAAAGGCAAAACTACGGACCTTGTTAAACTCACTCTCTGCATACTGTTCCAGGCTTTCCCCAATCGCTTTTGTAGATTGTTGGGCTTTGAAATTCTTATAAAATTCGACTTGTTCACTGGCTGCTTTGAGCTGGGCTTCATAGTTTTGTTTAACTGAAGCAAGAGAGAGTTCGTTTTCTTTTTCTTGCAAGAGAAGCTGATTTTTAACCTGATCTCGCTCTTTTTCTAGGTCAGAGAGGGTCTTCTGTAGTTGATTTTCATGCTCTAAACGCAACGTGGCCAATTGGTTTTCCAAGGCCTGTACTTCCTTGTCCTTAGCCAATAAGGCCTGATGGCTTGTCTGTTCAACCTCTTTCTTGGCCAATTCTTTTTCTGTATCAAAGTTTTGGATTTGACTCTGTAATCGCGCAATTTCTTGGTCTTTTTGAGCTAGTTTAGACTGTTGTTCATTCATGACCTTTTGCTCAGCCAAGGCCAGTTCCTGCTTCATCCGATCGTGCAATTCCTTATCAAACTCTGCAGTTCTCACTTGGGATAAAAGTTCAGCATACTGGCTCTCATTTACTGTAAAGACTTCCCCACAGTTGGGGCATTTGATTTCGTTCATATCGTTCCTCTTTCTAGACTTCTGTAACCATTATATCATGCCTGAGGGAAAATCAAAAACAGTGAGTCAAAACCCACTGTTTATCTTCTTTTACTTTAAATTTTTTCCAAGGCCAAGCGCAAATCTTCGATCAAATCATCTACATTTTCAAGTCCGATTGACAAACGAATTTGATTTGGTGTGACACCTGCTGCTTCTAGGTCTTTTTCTGACAATTGACCGTGAGTGGTTGTTGCTGGATGGACAACAAGCGATTTAGCATCTGCCACATTTGCAAGAGCAGAGAAGATTTCTAAATGATCAATTACCTTGCGTGCTTCTGCCTCCCCACCTTTGACATGGAAGGTAAAGATTGAACCCACACCTTTTGGCAAATATTTCTCAGCCAAGGCATGATAAGGACTGTCTGCAAGTTTTGGATAGTTTACCTTTTCTACCTTAGGATGGTTGACAAGAAAATCAACAATTTTCTCAGCATTTTGCACATGGCGTTCCACACGAAGAGAAAGGGTTTCCAGTCCTTGAAGCAAGAGGAAGGCATTAAATGGCGACAAGGCTGCACCTGTATCACGAAGCAATTGAACACGGACAGCGATAATAAAGGCTGCTGCACCCACATCACGAGTATAGCTCAAATTGTGGTAGCTTGGGTCTTCCTCAACAAATTGAGGGAATTTTCCTGAAGCTGCCCAGTCAAAACGACCACTATCGACAATCACTCCTCCAATAGTCGTACCATGCCCACCGATAAACTTAGTCGCAGAGTGAATAGCAATATCTACACCGTGAGAGAAGACGTTAATCAAATATGGTGTAGCAAAGGTATTGTCAGAAACAAGAGGAATCTGGTGTTTATGAGCAATCTCAGCCAGTTTTTCTAGGTCTGGAATGTTAATCAAGGGGTTGCCCAAGGTTTCAATCAAGACAAGCTTGGTATTGTCATTGATAGCTGCTTCTACTTCATCCAAATTATCCACGTCCACAAAGGTTGTTGTGATCCCATAACGAGGAAGGGTTTCTTTCAAGAGATTGAAAGTCCCACCGTAAATAGTTGATGCTGCCACTACATGGTCACCTGCATGAGCAAGAGCCAAAATCGTATAAGTCACTGAGGCCATACCTGATGCTGTTGCAAGAGCTCCGACACCACCTTCGAGAGCTGCAATTCTTTCTTCAAAAGCAGCCGTTGTAGGATTTGTAATACGAGTATAGATATTACCTGGTTTTCTCAAGGCAAACAAATCGGCACCTTCCTGCGTGTCATCAAAAACAAAGGATGTTGTTTGATAAATCGGCACTGCACGAGACTTAGTTGCTGGATCCACAACTTGACCAGCATGCAATTGTAAGGTTTCAAATTTAAAATCACGAGTCATAAGGCGACCTCCATATAGTTTGATTAAGGATATTGTAGCACTATCGACCTATCTTGACTAATACCTCTTTTCTATATTTTGATATAAGAAGTGGCTATTACTTCTTACGAAATCGAAAAAAGCACGACTCAATCGTGCTCATTTTCTTAATCTACATAAGTATCTTCGTTTTTATTGAGGAAGGCATATGGAAGACCCATCAAGAGGCCTCCTCCGATAAAGTTTCCGATGAAGGTTACACCCCAGTGGCGAAGCATATTTCCAACACCGAAGTTAGCAATTGAATCAGCAGCAACACTGAATTTCACAATCGCGAAAGAAGCAAAGTTCGCCGCAATGTGCTCGTTTGTTAAGAATACAAACATGTAAATCGCTGACAACACAAGCCAAAGTTTGGCACCACCATCTTTGACCAAAACAAATGAAAGAATCGCAATATTTACGAAAATATTTGCCAAAATCGCCTCAAGCAAGATTAATTCATTTGAACGGCCTAACTTCATCTCAACAACCCCTGAGATGAAACTATCGTGAGTGAGATGTGCATAGGCTGCTGAGTGGGCAAAGCCCCAACCTGCTATCAAGGCTCCGATGAGGTTGAACAAGGTACAGTAAAGTAAAATCTCAGCTGTTTTTCTCCAAGAGATTTTTTTCAAGAAACTACCAGCAGTCAAGAACATCATGTTTGATGTTACCAACTCGGCATTCAAGAAAACAATGTAGGCCAATCCCCAAGCGAAGACAAAGGGGAAGAGGAAACGTCCACTACCTGGTGCAATTTTATTAATCAAGTCAGCCCCAACTGCACCAGCAGCTGTACTGAAGGTTAAAAATGCACCTGCGAACATAGAACGAATCGCATACTTAAATTTGCTTTGACTATAGAGACTTTCCTTCTTCTTGCAAGCAAGTTCAATCTTTGATATAAATTCTGAAGAAACCATAATAAACTCCTAAATCTTTTTTCTTGATAATTATATCACAAACTTTGGATTTTAGGAAGCGTTTTCTGTATTTCATAAAAGTTTATTTTTATGAAAATCTAAAAAAAATCAGTGAAATTCTGGATTTCACTGATTTGTACTAATAAAATTGTTTATATGGTTGATTGAAAGCTGTTAGGATTTCATCAGATGTTTGTGAATAATCTTTTGTTTCTTTCAAATCACCTTTTACAATAATACGTTCTGTAGCAGCAAGGTCTTCACAGGTTACTAATGTAATCTCATTGACCCCATCTCTATCATCAACTTCATCAACACGATCCGGTGTCACACGTTTGACTTCACGGATTTCATAGGTATAAACTTTATTTTTATCGGTTAGATAAATCTTCATACCATTTTTAGCATTATCTAAAGGAGAAAATAACATTTTATTAGCATTATCAACCCCAAAAATATGATGACTAGCTAGACTATAATTTCCTTCTCCCATTACTTGCTCGCGTTTCATTGTACCAGCGCCGTAGAAGAGATTAACATTATCAAGTCCTTTAAAAATCGGCAAATTCATTTCCAATTCAGGAATTGCAATTCCCCCAATAACTGGTAATTTTTGAGCATCCCATTGAGAAGCTAGAACAGCTTCCGAAGAAATCGCTTTGACCGAATCAAAATCAAAATTTCCTTCTGTATCCTGATTTTCTTCTATTTTTTCTTTTGATACCTGGCTAACTTGATACTTATTGGTATTCCAGACCATGAAAATATTTCGAATTTGCGCATTAAAAATCAAAACCAGTGACAGTACTATCAGAAATCCTGCTAGGATATTTGTCAGCAGATTTTTTCGTTTGTTTTTCTTTTTATTATTTTTTTGAGACATTATGCTTCACCTTCTGTTTCATTTTCCGTCCCAACTTCTTCTTTTTCTGCCGCTGCAACCGTTGTGAAGGTCACTATCTGAGCATCTTGATCCAGGCGCATTACTTTAACTCCCATAGTTGCGCGTCCTGTTTGTGAAATATTGGCAAGATTGGTTCGAATCATGACACCTGTATCAGTGATAATCATCAAATCCTCATCCCCTTGAACAGTCATAAGACCGGCCAGCAAGCCATTTTTTTCGGTAATTTTAGCTGTCTGCATTCCCTTACCACCACGACCTTTAGTTGGGTATTCAGTAGCGACTGTACGCTTACCATATCCTTTTTCTGTGATAATAAGAACCTCATCTTGATCAGTAATCAAGCTGGCACCAACAACTGTATCTCCTTCACGAAGGTTAACACCTTTCACACCTGTGGCGATACGACTCATGCCGCGAACGGCTGATTGATTAAAGCGAACTGCATAACCAAACTTGGTACCAATGATAATATCCGTATCTTCTTCTGTCAATAAGACATTGATTAACTCATCTTCATCCTTGAGGTTCAAAGCCTTGAGACCATTCTGGCGAATGTTAGCAAATTCCTTAACACTGGTTCTCTTCACAATACCGTGACGGGTTGTAAAGAAGAGATAAGCATCATCACTGCGATCAGACTCAACATTGATAACCGTCTGAATACTTTCGTCTTCATCCAATTTCAAGAGATTGACTACTGGTAGCCCTTTGGCAGTTCGACCATACTCAGGAATTTCATAGCCTTTCAAACGATAAACTCGCCCTTTATTTGTGAAGAAGAGCAGATGATCATGGGTACTAGTTGACACTAACTCACGAACAAAGTCGTCATCTTTCACTCCCGTTCCTTGGACACCACGACCCCCACGTTTTTGAGCAGTGAACTCATCCTGATCCAAACGCTTAATGTAGCCTCTGTTAGAAAGGGTAATCAAGACATCCGATTCTTCAATCAAATCTTCATCTTCAAGACTCAAGACTTCACCGACCATCAACTCTGTACGGCGTTTATCGGAAAATTTACGTTTAACTTCATCCAATTCGTCTTTGATGATTTGAGAAACACGTTCAGGCTTAGCAAGAATATCCGCCAAATCCGCAATCAGAGCCAAGAGGTCATCATACTCAGATTGAATCTTATCGCGTTCCAAACCTGTCAAACGACGAAGACGCATATCAAGGATGGCCTGACTTTGACGTTCAGAAAGCTTAAATTTACTCATCAACTCAGCTTGTGCTTCCGCATCCGTTTCACTAGCACGGATGATACGAATCACTTCATCGATATGGTCCAGCGCAATTAAGAGACCTTCTAAGATATGAGCGCGTGCTTCCGCTTTTTCTTTATCAAAACGTGTACGACGAACAACCACTTCTTTTTGGTGCTCGATATAAGCATCCAAAATCTGACGAAGGGACAAAATCTTCGGTACACCATTTTGGATAGCAAGCATATTAAAACCAAAGTTGGTTTGCATTTGGGTCATCTTAAAGAGGTTATTGAGGATAACATTGGCTGAGGCATCGCGCTTGACTTCAATAACAAATCGAACACCTTCACGGTTTGACTCATCACGTACTGCTATGATGCCCTCAATCCGTTTTTCCTGAACCAAACGAACAATATGCTCATGTACCTTGGTTTTGTTGACCATATAAGGAAATTCTGTTACAACAATGCGCTCACGGCCAGTCTTAGTTTCTTCGATTTCAGTACGAGAACGAAGAACAATAGAACCTTTACCTGTTTCATAAGCCTTATGAATGCCTGATTTCCCCATGACAAGGGCACCTGTTGGAAAATCTGGACCAGGCAAGACTTCCATCAAGTCCTTGGTAGTCACTTCAGGATTGTCCATGACCAACTTCACTGCATCAATGGTTTCACCCAGATTATGAGGGGGAATATTGGTCGCCATCCCAACGGCAATACCAGTTGCTCCATTGACCAAAAGGTTTGGAAAACGTGCAGGCAAGACCAAGGGTTCCCGTTCATTGGCATCATAGTTATCGACGAAATCAACCGTATTCTTATTGATATCTCGAAGCATTTCTAGAGCAATCTTGCTCATACGTGCCTCAGTATAACGCTGAGCGGCAGCACCATCACCATCCATGGAACCAAAGTTCCCATGACCATCTACAAGCATGTAACGGTAGCTCCACCATTGAGCCATGCGGACCATGGCTTCATAGATAGAGGAATCCCCATGTGGGTGGTATTTACCCATGACATCCCCTGTAATACGAGCAGATTTTTTATGAGGTTTGTCTGGAGTAACACCCAATTCATTCATTCCATAGAGAATGCGACGGTGAACAGGTTTCAAGCCATCTCGAACATCAGGAAGAGCCCGGGCTACGATAACACTCATGGCGTAATCGATAAAGCTCGTCTTCATCTCCTTTGTCAGATTGACATTCACTAAATTTTTATCCTGCATTAATAAATGCCTCATTTCACAATTAGTAAGTAACAACATTATACCATAAATTCCCATCTATTTCAGCCTCTAACCCACTAAAACGTTTACATCGAGAACTATAAGGCATATTCGTGACAAAGTTTTTTAAAAGTGATAGAATGAAGTTGTCTGGGGAAAATCCCCTAATAAAATTAAGGAGATGTTTAGAACAATGACTTCAACTAAACAACACAAAAAAGTTATCCTTGTCGGTGATGGTGCTGTAGGTTCATCTTACGCTTTTGCACTGGTTAACCAAGGAATTGCACAAGAGCTTGGAATTATCGAAATTCCACAATTGCATGAAAAAGCTGTTGGTGACGCGCTTGACCTTAGTCACGCCCTTGCCTTCACTTCACCTAAAAAAATCTATGCAGCTCAATACTCTGACTGTGCAGACGCTGACCTTGTTGTGATCACTGCAGGTGCGCCTCAAAAACCAGGTGAAACTCGTCTTGACCTTGTAGGTAAAAACCTTGCTATCAACAAATCAATCGTAACTCAAGTTGTTGAATCAGGTTTCAAAGGTATCTTCCTTGTTGCTGCTAACCCAGTTGACGTTTTGACTTACTCAACTTGGAAATTCTCTGGTTTCCCTAAAGAACGTGTTATCGGTTCAGGTACTTCACTTGACTCAGCTCGTTTCCGTCAAGCACTTGCTGAAAAATTGGATGTGGATGCTCGTTCAGTTCACGCCTACATCATGGGTGAACACGGTGACTCTGAGTTCGCTGTTTGGTCACACGCAAACATCGCTGGTGTAAACCTTGAAGAATTCCTTAAAGACACTCAAAATGTTCAAGAAGCTGAATTGATTGAATTGTTCGAAGGTGTTCGTGATGCAGCCTACACAATCATCAACAAAAAAGGTGCAACATACTACGGTATCGCAGTAGCCCTTGCTCGTATCACTAAAGCAATCCTTGACGACGAAAACGCAGTACTTCCACTTTCAGTATTCCAAGAAGGTCAATACGGAGTTGAGAACGTCTTTATCGGTCAACCAGCTGTTGTTGGTGCACATGGTATCGTTCGTCCAGTAAATATCCCATTGAACGACGCAGAAACTCAAAAAATGCAAGCATCTGCTAAAGAATTGCAAGCTATCATTGACGAAGCATGGAAAAACCCAGAATTCCAAGCAGCTTCAAAAAACTAATTTAAATAGAAATAACTCCTTGAGTACTCAGGGAGTTGTTTTTTCTGTATTATAGTAGATTGAAGTTGAAATAGCACCCTGTTACTCTAAAACGTTGTTATAAAATGCTTTAAATTCCTAATTGATTTGTTCAGATTTTATTTCATTTCTCTATAAAACTCATAGTATCAAGTTTTTATACCTGATAATATGCGTTATATTGTGTCAAAACTTACTTGATTTCTCCTCAACTCAAACTTTGTCTCATCTTTATTTTTATTATGTTTTTTCAAGCAAATCTTGTATCATCCGATGCAGTTCTTCGATTTTCTCAGATTGCTTCTCTAGTAATATTCTCTGACTAGACAATTCATCTTGAAGTTTATCAAGTTTTATCTGTTCATCTGGATTATCCTTTACAAAAAAGTTCGTCAAAGCACTTGTTAGCATCCCTATTGTTCCAATACCGACAAGCATCAGTAAAACTGCTAGCCATTTCCCAAAAAGGGAAACTGGAACAATATCACCATAACCTACAGTGGTTACTGTAACAAGAGCCCACCAAAGACTATCGGAGAAAGATTTTTCTTCAACAACGGATAAAATCGAACTCCCTAGCAATACAATAAAGAAATTGAGATAAAGAATATAAAGTAATCCATTTGTCCGTAAGAATCTACTAATTTTTCTTTCTAATTTACCTGTAAGTCCAATTATTCTAAGTAAACGAGTCAGTTTCAGTAATTTTGTCAGCCTTGCTAGGCGAAAGATACGCCCTAATCGAAATATTGTAAAAATAGCATTCAAAGGGAGAATAGCCAATAAATCAAAAATATTTTCAAGAATAAAGCGCCATTTTCTTTTAGTAGTAAAAAAGCGCCAACTATAATCAATTACAAAAACACCCCAGATTACTAAATCAATAATACTATAAGGCGGATTGTCCAAATCAATCATCTCAGCAAATCCAAGCAATACCAGAATAACAGAGATTAAAGCAAGTAAAATAATCGTTGTGTCATAATAATCCTTAAATAACCATTTTCTTTTCAAATTTTTACTATCCTTACTTTCTATACTGTTATTACTCAGCTTTAATTCAATAAATATCTCTCCGATGACCAACTTCTAGAGTAGCAACGACTAATTCATCATCTACAATTTGTACGATAACTCGATAATTACCAATTCTATAGCGCCATTGACCAACTCGATTACCAACCAAAGCCTTTCCGTGTCGTCTTGGGTCTTCCAAAACATTGGTTTGTAAATAGTTTGTAATTAACTTCTGCGTATAACGATCCAATTTTTTCAATTGCTTGATGAAACGTCTTGTCGGAACTAATTTATACAAATTATTCATCCTCCAAGCCTAAATCATGCATCATTTCTTCCCAAGTAATAGGTTCAACTCCTTTTTCCAAGTCGTCTAAATACTCTTGATAGGCTAAATCTGCTACACGAGCGTCGTATTCGTCTTCTAGAGCTTCGAGAGTTTTGGTGCGGATCAGTTCCGACAGGGAAACTCCTTCAAACTTAGCCATTGCTTTCATAAATGTTTTATCAGCTTCAGAAACTTTTAATGTAATAGTAGCCATCTTTTGTGCTCCCTTTTTTAATGGTAACACCATTGTATTACTTTTTAGGTGTTCAGTCAATATAAAAAGAACACCTTATCAGCGTTCTTTCTATATATCTGTCAATGGTGTTGCGGTATCTGGTGAGGTATCATAAACCTTAAAGTCTACTCCAACTCCCAGATCAGCTTGTGCTAGCTGATTGACCATGGTCATGTGAGCCAGCTCCTTGATATTGTTTTCCTTAGACAAGTGACCAAGATAGATTTTCTTAGTGCGATTTCCTAGCGTCCGAATCATGGCTTCGGCACCATCTTCGTTAGAAAGGTGACCCAGATCTGATAGGATTCGTTGTTTGAGTCGCCAAGCATAAGATCCTGCTCGCAAAATTTCTACATCATGGTTGGACTCGATAAGATAGCCGTCCGCATTTTCGACAATCCCTGCCATACGGTCACTAACATAACCTGTATCTGTCAAAAGGACAAAACTTTTATCATCTTTCATAAAGCGATAGAACTGCGGTGCGACTGCATCATGGCTTACACCAAAACTCTCGATGTCGATATCTCCAAAGGTTTTGGTTTTGCCCATCTCAAAGATATGCTTTTGCGAAGAATCCACCTTGCCAAGATACTTGCTATTTTCCATAGCCTGCCAAGTCTTTTCATTGGCATACAAATCCATACCATACTTGCGAGCTAACACACCTACTCCATGGATATGATCTGAATGCTCATGGGTAATCAAGATGGCATCCAAGTCTTCTGGTTTGCGGTTAATTTCAGCAAGTAGGCTAGTAATCTTTTTGCCAGACAAGCCTGCATCCACTAAAAGCTTCTTTTTTGGGGTTTCCAGATAAAAGGAATTTCCACTGGAACCTGACGCTAAAATACTATATTTAAAGCCTATTTCACTCATTCTAGTCTTCTACTTCATCCTCCCATACTTCTTCTTTCACTGCATCCTTATCATAAGGGAGCACAATTGTGAAAGTTGATCCCTTACCGTATTCACTCTTGGCCCAAATAAAGCCATTATGTTGTTTGATAATTTCTTTGGCAATAGATAGTCCCAAACCTGTACCACCTTGGGCACGACTTCTAGCACGATCCACACGATAAAAACGGTCAAAGATACGTGGTAAATCCTGCTTAGGAATCCCCAAACCATGGTCAGAAATGGATAAAATCATCTGGTCTTCAGTTGTCTTCATTCTGACAGTGATTTTACCCCCATCTGGCGAATACTTAATGGCATTATTTAAAATATTGTCGACAACCTGCGTCATCTTATCTGTATCAATTTCCATCCAGATAGAATTGATAGGATAATCTCTCACCAACTCATATTTTTTCTCCTTTTCCTGTCCTTTCATCTTGTCAAAACGATTGAGGATAAAGGTAATAAAAGCAGTAAAGTTAATCAGTTCCACATCCAGATGACTGGTCACATTGTCAATCCGAGAGAGATGAAGGAGATCCGTTACCATGCGCATCATACGGTTGGTTTCATCAAGAGAAACCTTGATAAAGTCTGGTGCTACAGTTTCACACAAAGCCCCCTCATCCAAGGCTTCAAGATAAGATTTAACACTGGTTAAGGGTGTCCGTAACTCATGGCTAACATTGGAAACAAAGAGTCTCCGTTCGCGTTCCTCCTTTTCCTGCTCAGTCGTATCATGCAAAACAGCAACCAGACCCGAAATAAAGCCAGACTCTCGACGAATCAAGGCAAAGCGAACACGAAGGCTCAGATACTCACCATTAGCATCCTGGGAATCAATAATGAGCTCAGGAATTTGGGTAATCAAATCACGAAGTTCATACTCATCTTCAATCTTAAGCAACTCTAGGATACTCTGATTGAGAACATCTTCTTTCTGAACACCTAGCTGTTTCTTAGCCATGTCATTAATCATGGTAATCTTGCCACGACGATTGGTCGCAAGAACTCCGTCTGTCATGTAAGAGAGGATACTGTGTAAGCGTTTACTCTCTTGTTCCAGATTTTCTTGGGTTAGACGAATTACTTCTGATAAATCATTGAGATTATTGGTAATATTAGTGATTTCAGAGCTTCCCTGCATATCCAATACCTGAGAATAATCTCCTGCAATCAGGTCTTTTACCTTTTGATTTATTTGCTTCAACCGAATATTATCCCGACGATTTTCTAGTAAGAGCAAGGTCACCACTAAAATAAAGCCAAGTAGAATGAGGATAAAGATAAAATCTCTGGTTAAAACTGTGTCTTTAATTAGTTTAATCATTATTTCTCATATAATAACCAACACCGCGACGTGTTAGAATATACTCTGGACGACTTGGTGTGTCTTCAATCTTCTCACGCAGACGTCGGACAGTCACATCAACTGTACGGACATCACCAAAATAGTCATAACCCCAGACAGTCTCAAGTAAGTGTTCGCGCGTAATGACTTGACCTGTATGCGATGCCAAATGATACAAAAGCTCAAACTCACGATGGGTTAAGTCTAGTTCTTCGCCATATTTTTTAGCCACGTAGGCGTCTGGAACAATTTCTAAATCCCCAATTTGGATAGGTTGAGGTTTACTTTCTGCTTCCTGCCCATCTACTGGCATAGGTTGAGAACGACGCAGCAAAGCTTTAACACGCGCCTGCAACTCACGATTGGAGAAGGGTTTTGTCACATAGTCATCTGCCCCAAGCTCCAAACCGATGACCTTATCAAATTCGCTGTCTTTAGCCGACAGCATGATAATAGGTACACTACTGGTCTTGCGAATGGTCTTAGCAACTTCTAAACCATCAATTTCTGGAAGCATCAAATCCAGAATAATAATATCTGGCTGCTCTGCTTCATATTGCTCTAGCGCTTCACGACCATTAAAAGCAGTTACAACCTCGTAACCTTCCTTGGTCATATTAAACTTGATAATATCTGAGATTGGTTTCTCATCATCTACAATTAGTATTTTTTTCATATGTTCACCTTTTTCTCTACTATTATACCAAAAAAATAACAAGAAGACACAATAGCTAGTCTTTGCTACTGTCTAAGTTGGCTTTTGCATAAGCCTGCCAGATTTTTTGTTGGGGTTTGGCAAGTGGGTAATTCTTAAACTCTTCTGGTGAAAGCCAGCGAACTTCCCTATCTGAAAAATCATGGAAATCACTCACCTGACCTGCTACAATTTGAACATGCCATTTACGATGGCTAAAGACATGCTTGACAGTCTCAAAATAAACATCAAGCCAAGCAACATCTAGGTCATAGTCCTGCTGGAAACTCTCCTCTGGACTGGGACCAAAGTTCACATTGTCTTCTGCAACCTGATGAAAGAGGTCAAACTGCTCCTCTTGCGAAAAGTTATCAACTTCTATCAATGGGAAATGCCAAAAACCTGCCAATAGCTTTTCACTTTCATTTTTTTCAAGCAAAAATTGTCCTTGAGAATTTTTCACAATTAAGGCTTTAAGATAAATAGGAACTGGCTTTTTCTTTGGTGCCTTAATTGGATAACGCTCCATGCTTCCATTCTGATATGCCGCACTAAAGTCCTTCACTGGACTGTCTTCTGGTCTAGGATTAACTGGCGCCTCAATATCAGACCCCAAGTCCATCAAAGCTTGATTAAAATCACCTGGACGTTCTGGATCAATCAGGATTTCCATCATTGCCTGAAAAATTTTGCGATTACTTGGAATCCCAATATCGTGATTGACTTCAAACAGACGCGCCAAGACCCGCATGACATTACCATCGACCGCTGGCTCAGGCAAGTTAAAAGCGATACTGGAAATGGCTCCTGCTGTGTAAGGGCCAATCCCTTTCAAACTGGAAATTCCTTCATAGGTATTTGGAAATTGGCCACCAAAATCAGTCATAATCTGCTGAGCTGCAGCCTGCATATTACGAACTCGAGAATAATAACCCAAACCTTCCCAAGCCTTCAGCAAACGCTCTTCAGGCGCATTCGCCAAACTTTCCACTGTTGGAAACCAGTCCAAGAATCGTTCATAGTAAGGGATAACTGTATCCACTCTGGTCTGCTGGAGCATGATTTCAGATACCCAGATATGATAAGGATTTTTACTTCTACGCCACGGTAAATCTCGCTTGTTTCCATCATACCAGTTGAGGAGTTTCTCACGAAAAGAAATGACTTTCTCCTCTGGCCACATGGCGATACCATATTCTTTCAAATCTAACATATCTCTAGTATAACACAGAAGACTCTAACTGTCCTTTTCCTAGTATTAAAAAGCCCCTTCCCAAGGGAAAGAGGACTAATACTCAATAAAAATCAAAGAGCAAACTAGGAAGCTAGCCACAGGTTGCTCAAAACACTGTTTTGAGGTTGTGGATAGAACTGACGTAGTCAGCTCAAAACACCGTTTTGAGGTTGCAGATAGAACTGACGTAGTCAGTAACATCTATACGGCAAGGTGAATCTGACGTAGTTTGAAGAGATTTTCGAAGAGTATAAATCTTATTGATAAACTGCTTGCAGTCTGAGAAAAATGAGCTTGGATAGTATCTCCAAACTCATTTAAAGTCAAGTACAATATACTAGAACAAGCCTAGAACGGTTCCATCGCTTTCAACATCCATGTTGAGAGCTGCTGGACGTTTTGGAAGACCCGGCATGGTCATAACATCACCAGTTAAGGCAACGATGAAGCCTGCACCTAATTTTGGTACCAATTCACGAATGGTAATTTCAAAGTTTTCAGGTGCTCCAAGCGCATTTGGATTGTCTGAGAAGCTATATTGAGTTTTAGCCATACAGATTGGCAATTTGTCCCAACCGTTTTGAACGATTTGGGCGATTTGTGTTTGAGCTTTCTTCTCAAAGTTTACTTTGCTACCACGGTAGATTTCAGTAACAATCTTTTCAATCTTTTCTTGGACAGAAAGGTCATTGTTATACAAACGTTTATAGTTAGATGGGTTTTCAGCGATAGTCTTAACAACCGATTCAGCAAGCGCTACTCCACCTTCTGCACCATCAGCCCAGACACTTGCCAACTCAACTGGTACATCTATTGAGGCACAAAGTTCTTTCAAGGCTGCAATTTCAGCTTCTGTATCAGAGATAAATTCGTTAATCGCAACAACTGCTGGAATACCGAACTTACGGATGTTCTCAACGTGGCGTTTCAAGTTAGCAAAACCTACTCTAACTGCTTCTACGTTTTCCTCTGTCAAAGCGTCTTTAGCCACACCACCATTCATCTTAAGGGCACGAAGGGTTGCAACAATGACAACTGCATCTGGAGATGTTGGCAAGTTTGGTGTCTTAATATCAAGGAATTTCTCAGCACCAAGGTCTGCACCAAAACCAGCTTCAGTAACTGTGTAATCAGCCAAGTGAAGAGCT
Source organism: Streptococcus pseudopneumoniae (assembly GCF_038148935.1). Classification (GTDB taxonomy): domain Bacteria; phylum Bacillota; class Bacilli; order Lactobacillales; family Streptococcaceae; genus Streptococcus; species Streptococcus pseudopneumoniae_U. The sequence goes on from NZ_JBBJZX010000002.1 coordinate 27,593, forward strand.
GTTGTCGTTGCCAAAACAGAGTTACATCCGTGAGCAATATTGGCAAATGGACCACCATGTACAAAGGCAGGTGTACCGTAAATTGTCTGAACCAGGTTCGGCTTAATCGCATCCTTCAAAATCAAAGCCAAGGCACCTTCAACCTGCAAATCACCTACAGAAACTGGTGTACGGTCGTAACGATAACCAATAACGATATTCGCCAAACGGCGTTTCAAATCTTCAATATCAGTCGCCAAGCAAAGAATAGCCATGATTTCAGAAGCAACTGTAATGTCAAAGCCATCCTCACGAGGAATACCGTTTAGAGGACCACCAAGTCCAACCGTCACGTGACGAAGAGCGCGATCATTCAAGTCCACAACACGTTTCCAAAGGATACGACGTTGGTCAATTCCCAACTCATTGCCTTGGTGCAAGTGGTTGTCAATCAAGGCAGAAAGAGCATTGTTGGCAGTTGTAATGGCATGCATGTCTCCAGTGAAGTGAAGGTTGATGTCTTCCATTGGTAGAACTTGAGCATAACCACCACCAGCTGCACCACCCTTAATCCCCATTACTGGACCAAGAGATGGTTCGCGGATAGCAATCATCGTTTTCTTGCCAATCTTATTCAAGGCATCCGCAAGACCAATGGTAATGGTTGATTTTCCTTCACCTGCAGGTGTTGGGTTGATAGCAGTAACCAAGATCAATTTTCCAACTGGATTGCTCTCAACTGCACGAATTTTATCAAAGCTGAGCTTAGCCTTGTACTTTCCGTACAATTCCAAATCGTCGTAAGAAATTCCAAGCTTCTCTACAACATCAACAATAGGTTTCAACTCAATACTCTGTGCGATTTCAATATCTGTTTTCATTCAAAACTCCTCTAACCTCTTATATGATAATTCATTATAACACAAAACAAGATTTTTAACATCCTTAAACTCTCTAAACGTTCGTAATTATTCCTATTTTTAAGGTTTTTGGAGCCCTTTCTTAAATTTTATATGGCTTTATAGTTTTAAACTATAGTAGATTCTTATTATTTTTTATATATATTCAAGCGCTTTCTTTTGCTTATTATTTTTTTTTTGGTACAATGGTGCTATGAAAATTTTAGTTACATCGGGCGGTACCAGTGAAGCTATCGATAGCGTCCGCTCTATCACTAACCATTCTACAGGTCGCTTGGGGAAAATCATCACAGAAACCTTGCTTGCTGCAGGGCATGAAGTTTGTTTAATTACGACAAAACGAGCTCTGAAGCCAGAAGCTCACCCTAATCTAAGCATTCGAGAAATTACCAATACCAACGATCTTCTACTGGAAATGCAAGAACGGGTTGCAGATTATCAGGTTTTGATTCACTCAATGGCGGTGTCCGACTACACTTCTGTTTATATGACAGGACTTGAGGAAGTTCAGGCTAGCTCCAATCTAGAAGAATTTTTAAGCAAGCAGAATCATCAGGCTAAGATTTCTTCAACTGACGAGGTTCAGGTCTTATTCCTGAAAAAAACACCCAAGATCATCTCTCTAGTCAAGGAATGGAATCCTGCTATTCATCTGATTGGTTTTAAACTGCTAGTTGATGTTAACGAAGATCATCTGGTTGACATTGCTAGAAAAAGTCTTATCAAGAACCAAGCAGACTTGATTATCGCAAATGACCTGACTCAAATCTCAGCGAACCAGCATCGTGCTATCTTTGTTGAGAAAGATCAGCTTCAAACAGTTCAGACTAAAGAAGAAATTGCAAAACTCCTCCTTGAAAAAATTCAAGCCTACCATTCTTAGAAAGGAAAGATATGTCACATATTCTCTTGGCTGTAACGGGGTCTATCGCCTCTTACAAGTCGGCAGATTTAGTCAGTTCTCTAAAAAAACAAGGTCATCAAGTCACGGTTTTAATGACTCAGGCCGCTACAGAGTTTATCCAACCTTTGACACTACAGGTCTTATCACAGAATCCTGTCCACCTTGATGTCATGAAGGAACCCTATCCTCATCAGATTAATCATATCGAACTTGGAAAAAAGGCAGATTTATTTATCGTAGTCCCTGCAACAGCTAACACAATTGCAAAGCTAGCCCACGGCTATGCTGACAACATGGTAACCAGCATAGCTCTAGCCTTGCCCAAAAATATTCCTAAACTAATAGCTCCTGCTATGAATACAAAAATGTATGATCATCCGGCAACTCAGACTAATCTGAAAACATTAGAAACATACGGCTATCAGCTGATTGCTCCTAAGAAATCCCTACTAGCTTGTGGCGACCATGGACGAGGAGCTTTAGCTGACCTCACAATTATTTTAGAAAGAATAAAGGAAACTCTCGATGAAAAAACGCTCTAATATTGCACCTATTGCTATCTTTTTTGCAACCATGCTCGTTGTACACTTTATGAGCTCGCTTGCCTTTAACCTTTTTCCATTTCCAATCAAACCGACCATTGTTCATATTCCTGTCATTATTGCCAGCATTATCTACGGTCCACGAGTTGGGGTTACACTTGGATTTTTGATGGGGTTACTTAGTTTGACGGTTAATACAATTACGATTCTACCGACAAGCTACCTCTTCTCACCATTCGTCCCAAACGGAAACATCTACTCAGCTATCATTGCCATCGTCCCACGTATTTTGATTGGTTTAACTCCTTATCTGGTCTATAAACTGATGAAAAATAAAACTGGTCTGATTTTAGCTGGTGCCCTTGGTTCACTTACCAACACAGTCTTTGTACTCGGTGGAATTTTCTACCTTTTTGGAAATGTTTTTGATGGTAATATCCAAAAACTCCTAGCAACCGTTATCTCAACAAATTCAATTGCCGAATTAGTCATTTCCGCAGTTCTAACCCTAGCCATTGTTCCAAGACTACAGACTTTGAAAAAATAAAAACATCTCCACTTTCAAGCTTGAAGGTGGAGATTTTGCTCTATACAGTTTCTTTTTAGTGAAATCTTTACTAACTTTTAACTAAAAAATGATCTATAAACCCAAGTAAATCCTTGCTTTATTGTCTGGTTTATTGTACTATACTAGTGTATATACAGCTAAAAAGGAGATTCTTATGAATACACGGAAAAAAACACAATTTATGACCATGACTGCCCTCTTAACGGCTATCGCAATTTTGATTCCAATTGTTATGCCTTTCAAGATCGTCATTCCACCTGCTTCTTACACTTTGGGAAGCCACATCGCTATTTTTATCGCTATGTTCTTGTCGCCCTTAATGGCTGTTTTTGTCATCCTAGCCTCTAGTTTTGGATTTTTGATGGCTGGCTACCCCATGGTTATCGTATTTCGAGCTTTTTCCCATATCTTTTTTGGGACTTTGGGGGCTCTTTACCTACAAAAATTCCCCGATACCCTAGATAAACCAAAAGCTTCCTGGATTTTCAACTTTGTTTTAGCGCTTGTCCATGCCCTTGCTGAAGTATTAGCCTGTGTCGTTTTTTACGCCACTTCTGGTACTAATGTAGAAAATATGTTTTATGTTCTCTTTGTGCTAGTTGGATTTGGCACAATTATCCATAGTATGGTAGACTATACATTAGCACTAGCTGTCTATAAAGTGCTTCGAAAACGCCGTTAAAAGGAAAAACTATGACAAAAGATCGCAAACAAGCCCTCCTCCAACTCTTGAAAGAAGCTCCTAAAGCCCTTAATGGCCAAAGTTTGGCGGAGCATTTTCATGTAACACGCCAAGTCATTGTACAAGACATTGCAATTTTAAGAGCCGATGGCGCTCCTATCCTATCCACTAATCGTGGCTACATCTATAAGCAAATTGATACCAATCCTTATGTCCATAAACTTTTCAAAGTGAAACATGAAGTTGAAGAAATCAGTCAGGAACTCCTTGCTATCGTTGATAATGGTGGACGTGTTCAAAACACCTTGATTGACCATCCCGTCTATGGAGAAATTGAAACCTTGCTGAAACTGTCTTGTCGTAGAGATGTGCAACATTTTCTAGAACAAGTCGAGCATTCAGATTTTAGACCTCTGTCTGAATTGACAGATGGCATCCATTACCACCTAGTCGAAGCCGAAACACAACAAGACCTCCACTATATCGAGGAGGCCTTGGATCAGCTAGGTTATTTAGTAAAGGATTAGAAAATTTTCTTTTCCCAATCGTCTTCTGTACAGCGAGGGTAGAAAAATTCAGATTTGTCCGGAGCTTCCATCATTTCCATTAAAGGCAACATATCATAGGCCAGATCCAAGTTTGTAATCTGGTCTTTTTGCACCCAAGAGATCAAATACTAACAATGATATTTAAAAACTACATTGAATGAAAATTAACAACTACCTACTGACTAAAAATATATCACCAGTTATGTTGATCAACATTATCCTTAGTCACAAGATAAATTGGAGAAACTGTTTCTTTTTCCAGTTTTTTCCCTTGATAATGATCGATTGCTGATTGAATAGCAATTTCACCCATCTTAGCTGGTTGCTGAGCAATAGTGGCAGTAATATCACCTTTTGCAATAGCGTCATGTGCATCTGGTTGACCATCAATACCAACAATTAATACATTGCTAAGACCAGCTGCTTTTACTGCTTGTGCAGCTCCTAACGCCATCTCATCATTCTGTGCAAAGATTGCTTGTACTTCTTTGTTTCCTTGAATCATATTTTGCGCTGTATTCAAAGCTTTTGCGCGATCAAAATTAGCGGATTGACTAGAAAGAACATTTAAATTTGTCTTTGAAATTTGTTCAAATCCTTTACCTCTATCTACTGTTGCAGAAGCGCCAGGGACTCCTGATAATTCAAAAGTTTTTGCTTTTTCTCCCAATTGCTTGGCAATAAATTCGGCAGCCATTTTACCTGCTTCTACGTTATCAGAAGCAACAGTTGTCAAGACTTCACCACCATTACTACCGCGGTCAATTAAGATTACTGGAATATTTGCATTATTAGCAGCTTTAATAGATGTAACAATTGCATCAGAATCAACTGGATTAATTAGTAAAGCATCTACATTTTGACTAATAAAATTTTGAATATCATCTGCTTGTCTAGCAGCATCATCTTGTGCATCTGCTATCTTCAAAGTTACTTCTTTTTCTCCTGCGGCTTTTTCAAGACCATCTTTCATAGCTACAAAATAGGGATTATTAGTAGTCGAAATAGAAACTCCTAATTTTAATTCTTTTGCCGACTTTTGAGTCGTAGATTTATTATCATTTGATGAATTTCCTAAACCAGTTTTTCCACAAGCTACTAAAGCAAAAATAAATGTTACAAACAAAGCAAAAATGCTAATTTTTTTAATAATTTTCATGTTATTACTCCTCGTAATATATATCTATAGGGATAGTTTCAATCCCGATTATTGTTCGTCATCTAATAAATTGTTACTATTTCCAAAAAAAATTGAAAAATTATTCTACTGTTTTACAACTTTAAAACGATCAATCAGAACAGCAATTAAAATTACAACTCCTTTTACTACTTGTTGCCAAAATGCTGAAACACCGATAATATTAAGCCCATTATTCAAAACCCCAATAATTAAAGCACCTATTAGAGTCCCCAGTATACGACCTTTACCCCCTGATAAAGAGGTTCCCCCAAGAACAACAGCTGCAATAGCATCCATTTCATAACTAGCACCTGCTGTTGGTTGAGCAGAACTTAATCGTGATGTTATAATCAATCCAGAAATTGAAGCCATAATACCTGAAATTGAATAAATGATAATTTTCACTTTATTTAGTTTCACACCTGATATATATGCTGCTTTTTCATTCCCCCCTATAGCATACACAGATTTACCAAATGCTGTTTTATGAAGTAAAACATATAAAACAATAAATACAATAAACATAATAATTACAGGAAATGGAATTCCGACTATGTAACCTTGCCCCAAAAATTGAAATAAGAATGTATCACTTAATCCTTTTGTAATAGGATTCCCATTTGTATAAACAAGTGTTGCGCCTCTAAAAATAGTCATAGTTGCTAAAGTAACGATAAATGGAGCTAATTTCCCGTAGGAAATCAATAAACCATTCATCATCCCCAGAATGCAACCCAAAATTAAAGAGATGAGAATTGCTAACGTAACAGGCATTCCAGATCCTAATAGGCCAGCTGTTAGCGCACTGGATAAGGCTAAAATTGATCCAACTGATAAATCAATTCCACCTGTTAGAATAACAAATGTCATTCCAAAAGCGATCAGTGCATTTGATGTTACTTGCAATAGTAAATTTAACAGATTATTTGCTGTTAAAAAATTTGAATTGATAATAGTGATGACAGCCATTAAAATTATCAATGCTATTACTGTTGTCAATTCTGACATATACTTCATAGTATTTTTCACACTATTGTCCTCCTGTAGCTAGTTGCATAACTTTTTCTTGTGTAGCTTCTTGACGTGTTAATTCTCCACTAATTCTTCCTTCATGCATGACCATAATGCGATCACTGACTCCAATCACTTCTGGTAAATCTGAAGATACCATAATAATCGGCACACCTCGTTCAGCCAATTCATTCATTAATTGGTAAATTTCACGCTTAGCCCCAACATCTACCCCACGAGTTGGCTCATCTAGAATCAGTACTTTTGGTGCAATGCCTATCCATTTTGCTAAAACTACTTTCTGTTGATTACCACCAGAAAGTGTTCCAACTTCCTTATCTGGATAACCTGATTTAATTCGTAGCCTATCAATTAAACGTTGTACAAATATATCACTTGTTTTATTATCAAAAATACCATTTTTAACAAAATCTCGAGTACTAGGTAAAGTCATATTATCTTTAATAGAAAAATCTAAAATCAATCCCTCATCTTTACGATCTTCTGTTAAGAAACCAATTCCATGTTTAATTGCTTCAAAAGGATTTTTAATTATCAATTGTTCTTCGTTTATTATAATTTGACCAGATTTTAAAGAATCAATTCCAAAAATTGCTCGCATTATTTCAGTACGACCAGCACCCATCAAACCAGAAAAACCAAGAATTTCCCCTTGACGTACATAGAAAGAAATATCCGTAAAAGCAGAACCAGAAAGATTCTTAGCTTGAAAAACAATATTCCCAATCTCAGCCTTTTTTTCTGGATAGTAATCTTCTAATTCACGCCCCACCATCTTTTGAACTAATTCATCCGCATTAGTTAACTTCGTTTTCTTGGTATCAATTACAAACCCATCCCTCATAACAGTTATAAGATCTGTAATCTTAAAGATTTCTTCCATCCGATGTGAAATATACACAATACCTACACCATCAGATTTTAATCCTTCTATCACTTTAAAAAGTGTTTCAGTTTCACGATCAGTTAAAGCTGCTGTGGGTTCATCCATAATTAACAAGGAAACTTCTGATAATAAACATTTTGCTATTTCTATCATTTGTTGTTGTCCGACTGATAATTGACCAATGATTGCATCGAGAGGAATAGAGATATTAAGACGTTTAAATGCTTCTTTAGCTTTCCTTTCCATACTAGCTTTATCTAGAAACCCAATCGAATTTTTAATTTCTCTTCCTAAAAAAAGATTATCAAGTACAGTCATATCTGGCCAAGTATTCATTTCTTGATGAATAAAACTCAGTCCAAACCGTTCTGCCTCTTGAGGATTAGAAAATGTTTTTTCTTTTCCATCAATAAAAATAGTTCCTGAAGTAGCTGGAAAAAGTCCAGTTAAAATATTCATTAAGGTTGATTTGCCTGCACCATTCTCTCCCATTAAAGCATGAACTTCTCCTGAATTAAGAACCAAATCAATACTTTCTAAAACACGATTATTCCCAAAAGATTTTGAAATGTTCTTCATTTCAATTTTCATAGGCAACTCCCTTCTAAATAATAACTCCTGATTGCAAGATTATATTCGAATATGGTGTATCTTCCCCAGTGCGAATAACTGCCTTAACTTTAGTATTCATAGCTTTCAATTCTTCATGACTAATATATTCAATAATTATATTCGATCCTAAAAGATCTAGAACTGCTTGCCACTGTTCTTTGTTTTTTTCTTTAATTTCTTCTGCTAAGAAAATTTTTTCAATAAGTACATGATCTGAATATTCTTTTAAAACTTCTAAAAAACTTGGGCTACCTTTTCTTAATGCTAAATCAATTTTATCAACACCTTTTGGAACTGGCAATCCTAAATCTCCGATACAAACCAAATCCATATGACCTAAATCATCAGCTAGTTTTGCTATATTACTATTTAAAATCCCATATTTCTTCATATCCTGAATGCTCCTTTACTTCTTTCAAACTCGGCATGCCTCCTTGCGCTCCAAATCTTTGAACAGAAAGATGTGAAGCAATCGTTGCAAAGGACAATGCAACATTCATCTCTTTTCCTTTTGAGATAGCATAAGCAAAAGCACCATTAAACGTATCTCCTGCTCCTGTAGTATCAACTACTTCTGCTTTTATAGCAGGAATCTTCTGAACTGCTGTCCCATCATAATAAATAGAACCTTCAACTCCTAATGTCACAATCATTTTATTAGGATAAATTTTAATAATTTCTTCTAATTTCTTATCTGGAAAAAGCTCTGAACATTCATGCTCATTAGGAGTAATAAAATCACAAAAAGGAATCATCTCTATGTCTGTTTCTCTAGCTGGTGCAGGATTGTAAAGTACCTTAACTTTATTTTCTTGACAAAATTTAGCTATAGATAAGTTGGCTTCATGTGGTATTTCATTTTGTAATACAACAATACTTGCATCACTAATCAATTCCCACTCATTTTTCCAATCATTTGTTTTAACTAAATTATTCGCTCCAGGATAATAAATAATCCTATTATCACCTCCATATAAAGTAATTTGTGCAACTCCTGTAGATTGTGGTACCGTTCCCACATGTTCTGTAGAAATATTATTATTTTGCAGATTACTTAGTAAATCTGCTGAAAAAATATCTTCCCCAACGTTCCCAAATATGTAAATATTATCTTCTACACTGGATAATCTACCAATAGCTACAGCCTGATTTGCACCTTTTCCCCCTGGAACTATATTAAATGAATCCCCAAAAATCGTTTCACCTCCTTCTGGAATCCTTTTTGTTCTCATAACTAAGTCCATTGAAATACTTCCAACAACAACAATTTTACTCATTACTTTCTCCTTAATGTATTTCTTTCTACGTATCTAACAGGTAGTTTAATTTTAACTTCATCTATAGAGAACTTATTTGCCATATTATAGATTAGCTTTGCAGCCTGTTCTCCCATTTTATATGATGATTGGTGAATAGTTGATAAAGAAGGGTAAATAAATTGACTAAGTACAATATCATCATAACCAATGATTTGAATATCATCTGGAATTTTTTTACCAATTGCTAAAATTTCATGAATATAAGCTATCGCATGAATATCAGAAGGTGCTATAATACTATCGATATTTGGATTTCTTTTTAGATTCTCTTTAGCTTCTTTTTGAATTTTTTCAAAGTCAAACGTTTCACTTTCTTCAATACAAATTTCTAAAGATTTATTCCTCAAATAGTTTAAACTTGCTTCAAACCGTTCCGCGATATTCTCGGCTTTATCATCTAAAACTTTAATAATCAGAACTTGTTTAGCACCTGCATTACAGATTGCTTCAGCAGCCAAACGACCACCTGACTGATTATCAGAAAAAACACCGTAACCTGTATCTTTACTAATTCGGTCAACCACAACAACAGGTAATGATAAATCTGGATATTCTTTTGTGAAGTCATGTGTAGTAATAATGCCAGCAGCATTTGTTTTCAACAGTAAGTTAACATATTCACTCAAAGATTCTTGGTCTGAAATCGTACCAACCATAATTCTATAACCTTTATCTTTCAAATATGATTCAGCGCCTCGAACCAATCTTGGGAAGAAGGGATTTGAAATATCTGGCAATAAGAGTCCTACCATTTGGTTTTTTTTGGTTTTCAAAGATTGTGCTAATACATTTGGTGTGTAATTTAATTTTTTAATCGCATTTTTTATTTTCTCTCTCGCATCATCTCCAACATAACCTTTTTTTGATATATATCTTGAAACCGTTGATTTTGATACTCCAGCTTCTTCAGCAACCTGTTTTATTGTAGTCATCACTCCTCCTTCTTATGTTGTGGAACCGTTCCCTTATTCTATAGTAAACGTTTTCTTTTGATTTGTCAATACTTTTCTAAAAATATTTTAAATTTATTTCATAGTACATATATTTTTCCAAATATATTATTACTATTACACAAGAAACACAACAAGACCTCCACTATATCGAGGAGGCCTTGGATAAACTTGGTTATTTGGTAAAGGATTAGAAAATTTTCTTTTCCCAACCATCTTCAGTACGGTGGCGGTAGAAGAACTCTGACTTGTCAGGATCTTCCATCATTTCCATCAAGGGTAACATATCATAGGCCAGATCCAAGTTTGGAATCTGGTCTTTTTGCACCCAAGAAACTTCTCCAAATCAAAAAGATTGAGAATTTTATATAGAATCAGCTATAGCAGGCTCTAAAGACTATCCGCTTGATTTTATATTGAAAAGTTTCTCCTTAATTTTTCACAATTTCGTTCCCTTAATTTTACTTTCGAGCAATAAACATACCATATTCTTTAGGAATAATTAACTTCCCCTTATGAAAATGTACTTCCAATCTTTTACGAATGACTTTTTCTTCTAGCGAACCTATTTCTGAAATTCCTTTAAAGGATTGGATGTATTTAGCTAGATCATCTATGCTAGTTACTTGTAACTCATCATCATAGAGTAATGTATCGACAGAGTTAAAATACCTACTCAGGTACCTTTTACCATTTTGTAAAGTAAACGTTTTATTTTCTAAATCTTGATTAACCTCATCTTTAAATAAACTTGCCAAATAATCTACAACTCCATTTTAACCAAATGTAGCACAGTAAAAAATTCCACCTGTTTTTAAGACTCTATTCACCTCAGAGAGCGCTTTAGGAATATCATTTACATGATGTAGAAGCATATTAGCAATAACAATATCAAACGTTTCATCCTCAAAAGAAATCTTTTGAATATCCATTATTTCATAGTTAACATTGTCTCTATTTCCAATCACTGACCTCGTTGTTCTCACCATATCTTTAGAAAAATCTGTAATAACCAACTGCTTCATTTTATCTATAGAATCACTATTACTTTTCCACAGTTCTCCTGTACCACATCCCAATTCTAGTACCTTTACTTCATTAGTGATTTGGTAGTTGGAAAATATCCAATTGTTAAATCCTAATTTATTTTTTGAATACTTCTTATGTATGCTTACTCTAATATCAAGATTATCTTGTTTTGCATATTGTTCAATTACTTTATCATCCATTTTCTGGTACTTCCTTTCATATTTTAAGATTATACCATAAAATAAAACAATCTCCGATTTCAAAATTGAAGATGGAGATTGTTCAAGATATAGATAGGAAATTTAGCAATATTCAGTTGACTTACATCGCCATACTTAGCCTATATTTCAGTACCGTACTTTAAAAGATAACACCTATCAACTAATCATAGAACTAAAAAATTTCTTTCTCCCAATCGTCTTCTGTACGGCGAGGGTAGAAAAACTCCGACTTATCAGGCGCTTCCATCATTTCCATCAATGGTAGCATATCATAGGCCAGATCCAAGTTTGGAATCTGGTCTTTTTGCACCCAAGAAACTTCTCCTTCATCTGAAGAGCGAAGGGTACCAGAGAACTCAGTCGCCTTATAACAAACGACAATATAGCGCCCGCCTGTATCTAGTGGCCAATTTTTAATACCGACAAGTTGAGGATTTTGAATAGTCAACCCTGTTTCTTCATAGATTTCACGAATGACAGACTCTGCGAAAGACTCGCCATTTTCTACATGGCCTCCTGGAAAGGCATAACCAGACCAACGATTGGTTTCAGGAGCACGGTACTGCATCACCACGCGCTGCGTTTCGAGGTCTTCAATCAGACAAATGTTTGTTAAAATCGTTAATTGGGAACGGGACATAAATTTACTCGCTTTCTAAGTTATTAAAACATATCTTCGTTGTATTTTACTTCTGACTTCATGATACAGGAATTGATCAATTCATGATGTTGCCACAAAACCTCTGACAATGATAATTTCTTTATTTTGTATATGATAGTCTATATTAATGGAAATGGCTGAACTCGGAATGATTGACAAAGCAAGAATGCCGAAAACCAAAAGTAGTACTCTTCGAAAATCAAAGAGCCAACCACGCCAGATTCGCCTTGCCGTAGGTATATAATACTGATTCTGTCAGTTCTATCCACAACCTCAAAACAATGTTTTGAGCAACCTGCGGCTAGTTTCCTAGTTTGCACTTTGATTTTCATTGAGTATAAAGTGCGACTAGTGCATTGAATAATTCAAAAATGAGATGATATCAATGAAAATCTCTTGTCCTAAAAAAGACTATCCAAGAATGGATAAAGAAAGTCAAACAAAGAATAAAAAACCATCTATTCCACAAGACCGAAGTAAAGGATAGACCTAAAACTAACAAAATCAAATGAAAAATTTCAAAGGTTAGGAAGTTCAGATAGAGTGTTTTAAATGAAAATACCTTTGAGAAATTTGCGTCGGTAATTTTTTTCTCCTTTTTTATTATATTTTAAAATCACCATAGTAAATAATAAGGTGAAGAAAAAGATTAGATAGGTAACAATTGGAAAGCAAACATAGCGGGAATCAAAACTGATTAAAGATGGCAAAAAACATTTCCATCTTTATTTAATCAGGCTACCAAATCGAAAATAATAAAGAATAAGCACCAAGAGGAACAAGTATACATATAAAGGACTAATATAATTAAAATAACGAAGTGAAGCAGGAATGCTCTCATTACCAAAAGTTAAATATCCCACACTAATCGCAACAACTATTAAGACTAAATAATTTTAAAAAACTTCTACTACCCAATGTTTTTCCAACCAAAGACTAAACTTGTTCTCCTGAACTTTTACTTTTCTTATTTATCTTACTTCTCATTCACCAACTCCACTATCTTCTGGAAAGTCTTACCGTTTCGGAAAATTAGTTGCTTGTAGAAACTGGACTTGCGTAGTTTCTTACGGTAGTTGGACTTGAAATAGTCCTCTAGATCCACATTGCTATAAAAGAAAGCAGCCTGCCCAAAGTGCATCTGCTCCCTGTCATTTGCCCGACTACCTGCCAGCTCTTGGACACTCTCCCTATCAATCTTGGGCAGATAAAAGAGAACGTCTAGCTGAAAGGCTGTTTCAGCCTGCCATCATGTAAGTAGATTTGCTGTTTCCTTTTCAAGTATGGAAGAGTTGACAAGGACAAAAGGCAGAGGAAAATCAGAAGACCGACTGAAACAAGCCGTCAAAATCTCCCGAATCCTCTCCTTTTGCTCCTCACTATCAAAGAAAAGATTGCCACTATTGATGTAGAAAACTGGATTTTCAAAATTCAACTTAGCCAAACCGTCTTCAAATCAGACATGACAACCTTGATTTTTCCACCGACATTGATGTCACGGAGTAAAAGCTCATAATGCCTATAGTGCTCCTTTTATCTATTCAGTAAGGCTAAAATAGTAAGTTGTTTCTGATGATATTCTATTACTTCTCTTTTGAAGTTTGTTCACCGCTTCTAGACTCCACTGAGCCTAATTTTGTAATATCAATCTTTTTCACATAAGGTAATACGGTAAATATAGCACTAGTCAATAAAAATGCTAAATCTATCCAAGTTAGTTAGATTTTTCTTAATTGACAGTAGTGTTACTGTAACATCACTTCTGACAATCAATAATATAAGGAGTTTTAACTACACTCAGAAATATTTTTAAATGTAAAAGTCCAATCCCAAATTTCACAATATCGCTCTATTCCAAAAATATCAATTATAAAATGTGGAAAAGCAGATAAAATCAGAACCTGCTCCCTCTGATTAATTAATTTTTCATATTGTTTTATAAATATAGTTTCAGAATTGGAAATATCGGTTGGATTTTCAACTAAACAGAAAGAACACAATATAAAATATTGGACTAATTTTTCAATCTTCTCTTTAGAATAATCCGGATTTTTATAACACTCTGAAGATATACACTTATATTTTCTTTTGAATGTTGTACTACTACCTTTCTTCTTGACCTCATAAATATTAAACAAATGGCACAATACATTACTCCCATTTATAAAATCATCTTTAAAGCATTTTAAAGCTTCAAACATAGGATAACTAATTAGTAGCTTTCCTTTGTCAGTTGATTCATTAAAAAAGGACAAAAGTTTATTAATCTCTTTATAAACCTGATCATTCCTTTTATCTTTCTTGTAGTGGTAATGTGCATCTAAGTCAAAAAATAGAAAAATATCCGAGAACTTTTCATGATTTTCTAGCTCATCACTATACTCTATGGACTTACCTTTTAATATTTCTAGTAGGACAGGAATCGTTTCAAATTCATCCTCCTCTGGATAACTAGAAATCCTTTTATATAGATCATAAATCAATGTTCCGTAGCTCTGGACAATGATCGGAGATACATCATTTCCGTTTTGCTCCATGACTTCTTTGTGATATTGAATAAATTGGTCTATATATTTCGGTTCGTCTTTGGCTCCCTCAACAATAAATAATATATTACTCATTATCAAAACTACCTGCGCGATACATTTTTTCTATATTTTGTGCTTGACGTATTTCACGACCAGAACGATTCGCAATATTAGCAATTCTATTATTAGAAATAGTAAAATAACTATCAGGTCTTAAAATAGAGTTAGACATATTTGCAGTATTATGTGTAGTTAAAACAACTTGAACCGATGAGGATTTTAATTTATTTATTAACACTCTAGATACATTATGGTGAAAATAAGAATCAAATTCATCAATAAACAAAAATTGAATTCCATCTACTATTTGCATATACCACATGAAAAACAAAGATAAAGCTAGAGTTCCTTTAGACATAATATTAAAGAAATTAGCCTCTTTTCCCGATGGAAATTTTGCAAAAATATGTTTCGAATCATCAATCTCTTTTTCAAACAATTCATAATGAATACCAACCTCAGAAAGAAATTGTTGATAGTCTTTAACCTTATCTTTTTTAATAATCATTTCAGCAATTTGTCCACGTCCTGTCGTATATCCTTGATAGTGATTTCCATAAATTGAATCAAAGGATAACATTGAATCAACAAACTTAATAAATCTATCAAAAATAGCATCTTTTGTATCTTCTTCCTGATCACCACCCGTCGAATAAACATAGGCAAGTTTTACCAGTGATTGATCATCTCTTAATTTTTCAAAATTTATTTCACCACCATTTTTCAGATTTATTATTTTTATCTGCTCCTGCCTATCGTATTTAACAATCAATTCATTATCTATGAATAATTCTTCATATAAAATCACATCATACTCTTTTTTACAATAATTATATTTTACAATGTGATCATTGAAATTAAAGGTATAATCAAATTTGGCATACTCAGGCGTAGTTTCTAGATTTAAAAAATGTTTTTTATAATCATTAATATTTTTTTCATTATCTGTCAGATGAGTTATAATATCCATTATAGCTAAACCTAGGTTTGATTTGCCCGAAGCATTATCACCATATATAACTGCAGTAGTAAGAATATTATTTTTTACAATACTATCATTAAATGAATAATTTCCAGCTGTTAAATCAAACTCAATTTGTGATGCAAAATTTTTAAAACCTTTTACCTTAAATTTTTGTAACATTTCCATACCTCCTATTAATCGTAAAAAAATTACGGCCATTTTAATTATACAACAAATTTTCACTCAGTGCAAGATACGCCCCCCAGTATATTAAAAATGGGGCTTTATATCAGTAAAAATTGGCTAATTCATTATCACACTACATTTACGAATTCCCTTACCCCAACGCCTTGACTTCCAGCATCATATCACGAATCTGGGCAGCTAGTTCAAAGTCAAGCACTTCGACGGCTTCTTGCATTTGTTTTTCTAGTTTCTTGACGAGTTCTTTGCGTTCTTGTTTGTTGAGGCTATTGATGTCGACTTCCTTGTCCTCTTCCTTAGCAACTGCCTTGGTCACGGCAATCAGGTCACGGATTTCTTTCTTGATTGTCTGTGGTACAATACCATTCTCTTCATTATAAGCCATCTGGATTTTCCGACGACGAGCCGTTTCATCAATGGCACGTTGCATAGACTGAGTGATCGTGTCCGCATACATGATAACATGCCCTTCGCTATTACGGGCAGCACGACCAATGGTTTGGATGAGTCCACGTTCGTTACGAAGGAAACCTTCCTTGTCAGCATCGAGAATCGCTACGAGGCTCACTTCAGGAACGTCAATTCCTTCACGGAGCAGGTTGATTCCGACCAAGACATCAAAGACACCCAAGCGCAGGTCACGGATAATCTCTGTCCGCTCCAAGGTCTTGATGTCCGAGTGCATGTACTTGACCTTGATGCCCATTTCTTTAAAGTAGTCGGTCAAGTCTTCTGCCATTTTCTTGGTCAAGGTTGTGATAAAGGTTCGCTCGTTCTTTTCAACACGAGCATTGATTTCACCCAAAAGGTCATCAATCTGTCCCATAGTCGTACGGACTTCCACCTCAGGATCCAAAAGACCTGTCGGACGAATGATTTGCTCAATCACTGTCTCGGTCTGTTCATTTTCATAGTCACCAGGTGTCGCTGAAACGTAGACAATCTGATGTACATGACTTTCAAACTCTTCACGACGGAGAGGACGATTGTCCAGAGCAGACGGCAAACGGAAACCATAATTAACCAGCATTTCCTTACGAGAGCGGTCTCCATTGTACATGCCCTTGATTTGTCCCATAGTCATGTGACTTTCATCAATCATAATCAAGAAATCATCTGGGAAGAAGTCGAGAAGCGTATAAGGAGGCTCACCTTCGCTACGACCATCCATGTGGCGTGAATAGTTCTCAACCCCGTTGGTATAGCCCATCTCACGCAACATCTCAATATCATACTCTGTCCGCTGTTTCAAACGCTGGGCTTCTAGCAGTTTACCTTCCTTTTCAAAGACAGCTAACTGCTCCTCTAACTCTGCTTGAATTTTAGCAATGGCAACTTCCATGTGGTCATCATTGGTCACGAAGTGAGTCGCAGGGAAAATCGCCAAATGATCCACTTCTCCCAATACCTGACCAGTCAAGGCTTCAACCTCACGAATACGGTCAATTTCGTCTCCAAAAAATTCTACTCGAAAGGCATGCTCATCACGGGAGGCTGGGAAAATCTCCACTACATCCCCACGAACGCGAAATCTTCCGCGTTGGAAATCAATATCATTTCGTTCAAACTGGATATCAACCAAGTCATTCAAGAGTTTATCACGAGAAATTTCAAGACCTGGACGGAGACTAACGACACTATCAGCGTATTCCTTGGGCGAACCCAAACCATAGATACAAGAGACTGAGGCAACGACGATAACATCATTACGCTCCAGAAGGGCCGAAGTCGCTGAGTGGCGGAGCTTGTCAATCTCGTCATTGACAGAACTATCCTTTTCAATATAGGTATCACTGGAAGGGACATAGGCCTCTGGTTGGTAATAATCATAGTAGGATACGAAGTACTCAACAGCATTTTCAGGGAAAAATTCCTTAAACTCCCCATAGAGCTGACCCGCCAGAGTTTTATTGTGGGCGATGACCAGAGTTGGTTTATTGACTTTGGAAATGACCTGACTCATAGTATAGGTCTTCCCTGTTCCGGTCGCCCCCATCAGAATCTGAGCTTTTTCTCCCCCCTCGATATTATCAACCAACTGCTCGATAGCTTGGGGTTGATCTCCTGAAGGTTGATATTTTGATACTAGTTTAAATTGATTTTCTGTAATGCGGTTAATCATAAGAATCCTCTCTCCATGTGCTATTCCTATTTTAGCATACTTATAGCATTTTCACGAAGAAAAGGACGGACCGAAGTCACATCCTTTCATTTTCTTTCTTTAATTGATAAGCGAGATAAAGAATCAGCACAAACAAAATAATACTGGACACGATGGAACCCTCAATACCAAAAGACCCACCAGAAAGCCAGTCTTGATTGCCTTGTGGAGTAAATTTCATGATTGAGGTTCCTGAAGACTGACCACTAACTAATACTCCAAAGAGGTTTCCCTGTGCGAAATTCCAAGCTCCATGAATACCACCTATACCCCATATAGTATCTGTTTTAAGAAGATATAGGGACATGGCAACTCCGAATAAAAAGAGATCAATTGCAGATAAGAAAGTTATGCCTGGATTTCCTAAATGAAGTAAGGTAAAGAGACTACTAGATATGATAATAGCGACTTTAAGATTAGTTCTCTTAGCCAATTGTGGAATCAGCCAAACACGAGTAACCAATTCTTCTGCCGTTCCTTGTAAAATCCAAAAAGGTATTGTAAATAAAGTAAAAGCTAGCGAATAAGTATCCAAGTGAATGGAGTCAAATTGATACTGCCCCAACACTACTAGTCCAGCCAAAGCAAGTATAAAGAGGGATAGACCAAGACCGTATCCTTTAAATAAGGCACTTAAAAAATTTTCTTTATAGAATCCCAAGGTTCGAATCGGTCTTTTCTCTACTTTTCTAGTCCATCTAAACACAGTTAAGATGATAAAACCAAAGGACAATAATTCAAATATTAAATGGATGTCACTTGTTTTATCAGATAAATTCTGAAATAACATTTGAAGGAAATCTGCAATTCTTTGACCCCCCATACCAAGATTGCTAAATAGCCCGATCAATGCTAAAAAACTAAGGCCAAAAAATAGAGAAGATATGAACTCAGATATATAGACGAAAAATAGAGCTAACAAGGGGCTTGTGTAAATGTTTAAACTCATTTTTGAAGCTTGGAAGTCTTTCAATATTCTTTTTTCCTTCATGTTCCTGTCCTCTTTTCTTCTATTATGTACTATTATTATAGCACTTTTTAATAGCAATTCAAGAAAGAAAAGAAAAAATAATGTTACATTTTCTGACACAGAAATATAAAAATTTGCCTTTTTTTACTTTTTCTGATATAATGGGAAAATATTCGGAAAAGGAGACTAAAAATGAAGAAAAAATTTCTAGCATTTTTGCTAATTTTATTCCCAATTTTCTCATTAGGTATTGCCAAAGCTGAAACGATTAAGATTGTTTCTGATACCGCCTATGCACCTTTTGAGTTTAAAGATTCAGATCAAACTTATAAAGGAATTGATGTTGACATTATCAACAAAGTCGCTGAGATTAAAGGGTGGAACATTCAGATGTCTTATCCCGGATTTGACGCAGCGGTAAATGCGGTTCAAGCTGGTCAAGCTGACGCTATCATGGCAGGGATGACAAAGACGAAAGAACGTGAAAAAGTTTTCACCATGTCTGATACTTACTATGATACAAAAGTTGTCATTGCAACTACAAAGGCACACAAGATTAGCAAGTACGACCAATTAACTGGCAAAACCGTTGGTGTTAAAAACGGAACTGCTGCTCAACGTTTTCTTGAAACAATCAAAGATAAATACGGTTTTACTATTAAAACATTTGACACTAGTGATTTGATGAACAACAGCTTGAGTGCTGGTGCCATCGATGCCATGATGGATGACAAACCTGTTATCGAGTATGCCATTAACCAAGGGCAAGACCTCCATATTGAAATGGATGGTGAAGCTGTAGGTAGCTTTGCTTTCGGTGTTAAAAAAGGAAGCAAATACGAGCACCTGGTCACTGAATTTAACCAAGCCTTGGCTGAGATGAAAAAAGATGGTAGTCTTGATAAAATCATCAAGAAATGGACTGCTTCATCATCTTCAGCAGTGCCAACTACAACTACTTTAGCAGGCTTAAAAGCTATTCCTGTTAAAGCTAAATACATCATTGCAAGTGATTCTTCTTTTGCACCCTTTGTTTTCCAAAATTCAAGCAACCAATACACTGGTATTGATATGGAATTGATTAAGGCAATCGCTAAAGACCAAGGTTTTGAAATTGAAATCACCAACCCTGGTTTCGATGCCGCTATCAGTGCTGTTCAGGCTGGTCAAGCAGATGGTATCATTGCTGGTATGTCTGTCACAGATGCTCGTAAGGCGACTTTTGATTTCTCAGATTCATACTACACTGCAAACACAATCCTCGGCGTCAAAGAATCAAGTACCATTGCTTCTTATGAAGATTTGAAAGGGAAGACGGTCGGTGTTAAAAACGGAACTGCTTCTCAAACCTTCCTAACTGAAAATCAAAGCAAATACGGCTACAAAATCAAAACCTTCGCTGATGGTTCGTCAATGTATGACAGTTTAAACACTGGTGCCATCGATGCCGTTATGGATGATGAGCCTGTTCTCAAATATTCTATCAGCCAAGGTCAAAAATTGAAAACCCCAATCGCTGGAACTCCAATCGGTGAAACAGCCTTTGCTGTTAAAAAAGGAGCAAATCCAGAATTGATTGAAATGTTTAACAACGGACTTGCAAACCTTAAAGCAAACGGTGAATTCCAAAAGATTCTTGATAAATACCTAGCTAGCGAATCATCAACTACATCAACAAGCACTGTTGATGAAACAACTATCTGGGGCTTGCTTCAAAACAACTACAAACAACTCCTTAGCGGGCTTGGTATCACTCTTGCTCTAGCTCTTATCTCATTTGCTATTGCCATTGTCATCGGGATTATCTTCGGTATGTTTAGCGTTAGCCCCTACAAATCTCTTCGTGTGATCTCTGAGATTTTCGTTGACGTTATCCGTGGTATTCCATTGATGATTCTTGCAGCCTTCATCTTCTGGGGAATTCCAAACTTCATCGAGTCTATCACAGGCCAACAAAGCCCAATTAACGATTTCGTAGCTGGTACTATTGCCCTATCGCTCAATGCAGCCGCTTATATCGCTGAGATCGTTCGTGGTGGTATTCAGGCCGTTCCAGTTGGCCAAATGGAAGCCAGTCGAAGCTTAGGTATCTCTTATGGAAAAACCATGCGTAAGATTATCTTGCCACAAGCAACTAAATTGATGTTGCCAAACTTTGTCAACCAATTCGTTATCGCTCTTAAAGATACAACAATCGTATCTGCTATCGGTTTGGTTGAACTCTTCCAAACTGGTAAGATTATCATTGCCCGTAACTACCAAAGTTTCAAGATGTATGCAATCCTTGCTATCTTCTATCTTGTAATTATCACACTTTTGACTAAACTAGCGAAACGCTTAGAAAAGAGGATTCGTTAATGGCAAAATTAAAAATTGATGTAAATGATTTACACAAAAGCTACGGAAAAAATGAAGTCCTAAAAGGAATTACGACTAAGTTCTATGAAGGAGATGTTGTTTGTATCATCGGTCCTTCAGGTTCTGGTAAGTCAACTTTCCTCCGTAGCCTCAATCTTTTGGAAGAAGTCACTAGCGGTCACATCACTGTGAACGGTTATGACTTAACTGAAAAAACAACCAATGTTGACCACGTCCGTGAAAATATCGGAATGGTGTTCCAACACTTCAATCTTTTCCCACACATGTCTGTATTGGACAACATCACCTTTGCTCCTATTGAGCACAAGTTGATGGCTAAGGAAGAAGCTGAAAAATTGGGAATGGAGTTGCTTGACAAGGTTGGACTAGCAGATAAGGCTAAGGCCTGTCCAGATAGCCTGTCAGGTGGTCAAAAACAACGTGTGGCCATCGCTCGTGGACTTGCAATGAATCCAGACATCATGCTCTTTGATGAACCAACTTCTGCCCTTGACCCTGAGATGGTCGGAGACGTACTAAACGTTATGAAGGAATTGGCTGAGCAAGGTATGACCATGATTATCGTAACCCATGAGATGGGATTTGCTCGTCAGGTTGCCAACCGCGTTATCTTTACTGCAGATGGCGAGTTCCTAGAAGACGGAACACCTGATCAAATCTTTGATAACCCTCAACACCCACGTCTGAAAGATTTCTTGGACAAGGTCTTAAACGTCTAAACGCAAACTGTAAGGATTTCCTTGCAGTTTTTTTCTACCTCGTATTGGATTTTTTGATTTTTCGGAAAATTATGTTAGAATTAAGTTTATGAAATGAGGTTTCCTCATACCTAGCAAGACTAGGAATAAAAATAGAAATTAGGTAGCTAGATGTCATCTAAGGTTATTGTTACAATTTTCGGTGCGAGTGGAGACCTGGCTAAACGCAAGCTCTACCCTTCCCTATTTAGACTATATAAATCCGGCAATCTTTCCGAGCACTTTGCTGTCATTGGAACTGCCCGTCGTCCTTGGAGCAAGGAATATTTTGAATCTGTTGTAGTCGAATCGATCCTTGATTTGGCAGATAGTACCGAACAGGCTCAAGAGTTCGCTAGCCACTTCTACTATCAAAGTCATGATGTCAATGATACAGAACACTACATTGCTCTACGTCAATTGCAGGCCGAACTAAATGACAAGTACCAAGCTGAACACAACAAGCTCTTCTTCTTGTCTATGGCACCTCAATTCTTTGGAACCATTGCCAAACACCTCAAGTCTGAAAATATCGTAGATGGAAAAGGTTTTGAACGTTTAATCGTTGAGAAACCATTTGGTACAGATTACGCAAGCGCAAGCAAGTTAAATGACGAGCTCCTAGCAACATTTGACGAAGAACAAATTTTCCGTATTGACCATTATCTTGGTAAGGAAATGATCCAAAGCATCTTTGCAGTTCGCTTTGCCAACCTGATTTTTGAAAATGTGTGGAACAAGGACTTTATCGACAATGTTCAAATTACCTTTGCAGAGCGCTTGGGTGTAGAAGAACGTGGTGGCTACTATGACCAATCTGGTGCCCTCCGTGACATGGTACAGAACCACACTCTACAACTCCTTTCTCTCCTTGCTATGGACAAACCAGCCAGCTTCACAAAAGATGAGATCCGTGCTGAGAAGATTAAGGTCTTTAAAAACCTCTATCACCCAACTGATGAAGAACTTAAAGAACACTTTATCCGTGGTCAATACCGTTCTGGTAAGATTGATGGCATGAAATACATCTCTTATCGTAGCGAGCCAAATGTGAATCCAGAATCTACAACTGAAACCTTTGCATCTGGTGCTTTCTTTGTAGACAGCGATCGATTCCGTGGTGTTCCTTTCTTTTTCCGTACAGGTAAACGACTAACTGAAAAAGGAACTCATGTCAACATCGTCTTTAAACAAATGGACTCTATCTTTGGAGAACCACTTGCTCCAAACATTTTGACCATCTATATCCAACCAACAGAAGGTTTCTCTCTCAGTCTAAATGGGAAGCAAGTAGGAGAAGAATTTAACTTGGCTCCTAACTCACTGGATTACCGTACAGATGCGACCGCAACTGGTGCTTCTCCAGAACCATACGAGAAATTGATTTATGATGTCCTAAATAACAACTCAACTAACTTTAGCCACTGGGATGAAGTTGGTGCGTCATGGAAATTGATTGACCGTATCGAAGAACTCTGGGCTCAAAATGGTGCCCCACTTCATGACTATAAAGCTGGAAGCATGGGACCTCAAGCAAGCTTTGACTTACTTGAAAAATTCGGTGCCAAATGGACTTGGCAACCAGATATTGTCTATCGTCAAGATGGTCGTTTAGAATAAAAAAAATTTCCTGCAAGTTTGTAGCTTGCAGGATTTTTGCTTCTGATTAGATTAAGCCTTCTAAGAGA
Organism: Streptococcus pseudopneumoniae; assembly: GCF_038148935.1. Taxonomy (GTDB): domain Bacteria; phylum Bacillota; class Bacilli; order Lactobacillales; family Streptococcaceae; genus Streptococcus; species Streptococcus pseudopneumoniae_U. The sequence continues at coordinate 51,317 of NZ_JBBJZX010000002.1, forward strand.
CCTTTCATAAAGTTTTCTGAGTTAAACTCTCCAATATCATCGATTTTTTCACCAAAACCAATCAATTTTACAGGAATATTGAGTTCTTCACGGATGGCTAGAACAACACCACCTCGAGCAGTTCCATCAATCTTAGTCAAGACAATTCCTGTCAAAGGGGTAATTTTTGAAAATTCCTTGGCCTGTACCAGGGCATTTTGACCTGTTGATGCATCAAGTGCCAAAAAGGTTTCATGCGGAGCTTCGGGCACAACACGTTTGATGATGCGTCCAATCTTCTCCAACTCAGCCATGAGGTTGTCCTTGTTTTGCAAACGACCAGCGGTGTCAATCATAAGAATATCGATACCTTCAGATACGGCACGTTCCATGCCATCAAAGACTACGCTTGCTGGGTCAGCTTTTTCAGGTCCAGTCACAACTGGAACATCCACACGGCGTCCCCATTCTGCTAATTGGGCAACGGCACCAGCACGGAAGGTATCTGCCGCAACCAACATGACTTTCTTGCCAGCTTGTTTGTAGCGGTGGGCTAGTTTCCCGATAGAGGTTGTTTTCCCAACACCATTGACCCCGACAAAGAGCATGACTGTCAAGCCATCTTGGAAGTGGATGCTTTCATCGTAGTTACCATCCTTTTCATAGAGCTCAACCAATTTCTCAATGATGACACGGCGAAGTGCGTCTGGTTTCTTAGCGTTTTCAAGCTTGGCTTCGTAACGTAACTCCTCTGTTAAGTTAGAAGCGACTTGGACACCAACGTCACTCATGATTAGTAGTTCTTCCAGTTCCTCGAAGAATTCTTCGTCAACAGAGCGGAAATTAGCAAAGAAGGCGTTCAAGCGAGCACCGAAACCTGTGCGAGTTTTCTTAAGACTGCGGTCATATTTTTCCTGAACAGTTTCTTCTGCTTGAGGCGTTTCTGCTTCAAGAACTTCAAAATTATTTTCTTCTACAGTCTCTAGGAGCTCAGAATTCTCTTCCTTTGTGACTTCTTCTGAGTTTGGTAATTCTTCGACTTCTTCTTGAGAAACTTCTACAACTGACTCTGAATCATAATTTTCTTCAACTATGACTTGGTTTTCCTCTTCTTGGAGCACAGCTTCTTCAGAACTTTCAACTTCTGCTTCTTCATGAGGAACTTCCTCAGATTCTGTTAAGGCAGGCTCAACATCTTCAGACAAATCAAGATTTTCCAGAGCTTCTTTTACAACTTCTTCGATTTTAGGTTCTTCTTTTTTTCCGAATAGACGATCAAATAATCCCATATCTTAGTTCTCCTTTAGCACATATTCTTCGATAGCCCAGGCGACAGCCTCTTCATCATTGATCATTGGCGTCACTACATTTGCGACTGCCTTAACTTCAGGAACTGCATTTTGCATGGCAACACCGAGTCCTGCCCATTCAATCATAGAGAGGTCATTGGCCTCGTCACCACAAGCCATGACTTGGCTTTGGTCGATTCCTAGATGGCTGATTAGTTTTGCCAAACCTGTTGCTTTATGAACATTCTTTGGTGACCACTCTAGCAACATTTCACGTGATTTAAAGATTTCATATTGGTCAAACAATTCTGGAGAAATCTTCTGAATGGCTGCATCCAAGGGTTCTTGAGCAAAGGCAGTCACGCACTTATTGTAGGTCATCTGACTAGACAAGTCTTCAAAGTCCACTGGAACAAAAGTCAATGCTGGATTGAATTTGGCATAAAGACTTTCTTGGTCTGATTGGATTTGATAAACAGTTCCTTCTGAGATAGCGTCAAGAGGCAGTGATAATTTCTCTGTTTCTTCATACAAACGTGCCACATCATCATATGAAAAGACTGTCTTATCAAGGATTTCACCTGTATTTTTCTGAACCAAACCACCATTAAAGGTAATGGTATACTCATCTTCCTGACCGTCAGTCCCTAGCTCATGGAGGAAGAAATCCATAGCTTTTAAGGGACGACCAGTTGTCAATACGACCTTAATCCCACGGTCACGCGCAGCTTGCAAGGTTGCCTTGGTACGATCCGTCAGCCTTTTATCAGTAGTCAGCAAGGTCCCATCCAAGTCCAATGCAATCAATTTTATATCTGCCATTATAAGCCCTCCATATAAGCTATAACCGACTGGTCCTTATGGTGACCAATCACAGTCTCTGCTAATTCTAAAATTTCTGGTCGTGCATTTTCAGGAGCTACAGGATGTCCCACAACCTGCATCATATGTAAGTCATTAAGATTGTCTCCAAAAGCCATAACCTGATCCATCGTGATACCAAGTTTTTTAACTAATTCAACAATAGCCACTCCCTTATCGACATAGTCCAGAACAATATCAATGGATTCAAAGCCAGTTGTCATGGCCTTAACACCAGGAACATGTTCATTGACCCAATCTTCCCCAGCTTCTAGCGTTTCTTCTGTGAAGTTGGTTGTAAATTTGAAAATATCATCTGTAATATCTTCCAGACTCGCTACTTTTTGAATATTTTCATTATAGTGCTGACTCACTTTTAAATAGGTCTCATCAACCGTATCTAGCACATAAGAGCCTTTTTTCCCCGTCAAGAGCAATTTATTGATGTCTACATAAGGTGATGTTTTCAGCTTTTCAAAAGTCGTCAAATAAAAGTCACGAGACATAGTCGCTTCATACAAGTCCTGACCTTGATACTCTACCAAACTGCCATTTTCCGCGATGAAAATAATGTCATCACGAACATCAGCAAATAATTTTTCTAAGGATAGAAATCCGCGCCCCGAAGCCACTGCAAAGTAAATCCCTTTTTCCTTGTAGGAAGCCAAAAGAGACTTGAGACGGTCCATATCAAAGCGCCCATTCCCATCTAGGAAGGTTCCGTCCATATCCGTTGCTACTAGTTTAATCATAAATTCTTCATACTCCTTAATAAATCCACCTTCTATTATACCATAGAAAAAGCAAATAGCGCCTAATACATTTGAGATTAGACGCTTGATAAACTCCCTACTTTATCACTTGATTTTTATCCAATATCGCTTACCCCTTTGGTATATCTGGATTTTTTCTAAATTCCCAAACTAACTTCCAATGCCAATAAAAGTTGAAATTAATCTGATAAAAATCGAAAAACAAGGACGAGATGCTCGTCTTTCAAAATTGTCTTAAAGGTTTCTTCATAATTGAGCCTGTATTCAATAGTCTTCCCTAGTTCTGAACCCTGTAAAACTGACTGGAGCCGGCACCAAACAAAGAAGTCTTCCATTAAGTGTTGGAGCTTTTCTTGACGTTTCTGTAGTCGTTCATCAGTTGACAATGTATCCCATCAATAAGCTAAGCCTTTAGCACCTAACAATGATTTCCCCACTTGCTTGGGCGTCGCTTCAAAAAACTCCTTTCTCACATGTGCCCAACAACCAACAAGTGCAGCTTCTTACAGTTGACGATAAGCAGACGAGCATCTCGCAGTTTATCAAGCTTAGCATCGCTTTGCTCCTAAACATTGGACTGCTATCGCATAGGCAGAATAAGCTCCCTGGGATTTCTGAACTACTAAACCACTCCGTCGCTGATCATGATGGTAAAGCGTGATACCTTGTTGCTCATCTTTCCCTGACAAAAAAGTCTAATAATAGGTCTGCTGGCTATCACTTTTTAAGACCCAATAAGAGGTTTCATTCGGATGAGGAAGAGGTTGTTATAGAAACTTTTCTTCTATAGTTACTTATCTTATAAAAACATGTTATAACATAGTATGTTGATATTGAAATAGTACACCGTTATTTCGAAAACATTCAATCGGAGTTCTCTTAACTTTTTTAGGATAGCATTCTCCGCTCTCAGGTACTCATTTTCTGCTTTAAGACGTTCTAATTCTGTCCTCTCTTCAGGTCTCTTTTTTGGCTTACGTCCCATTTTAGGTACTCTCCCTCTTGTTTTCTCAACAATAGTATACCCGTTTTTCTTGTATTGTGCTAGCCAGTTAAGAAGTATCGTACGACTTGGGAGCCTGTATTCAAGAGAAACTCTATCTTTAGTCCAGCCTTCATGTAAGACTTTATTAATCATTTCTTGTTTTAAATCAGGAGAATAGTAACGATTTTTTCCTTTTTTGACGAACTCTATTCCGTAACGATCAATCAATTTAATCATATACCTAATATTAGAATTATT
>NZ_JBBJZX010000003.1:0-52001 GCF_038148935.1 Streptococcus pseudopneumoniae
CCGTTTTGATTTGACAACTGAGGACAAGTCAAGAGCATTGCAACAGGTGGATCAAGAAGCCAAGGATGCTAAGACTGCTGTAGACAAGGGCGTAACAAATAAGGATGTAGAACAGGCAAAAGTGGCAGGAATCGATGCTATCAAGAACATCAATCCACAACCATCTCCACGTCCGCTTCCTACGCCTCAACCTCAACCTTCTACCCCTACTCAGCCAGACCAAGGAGCTACTGAGACTCCAACAGCTCCATCTGAGCCAGCTCCACAACCGTCTCAACCAACTGCTCCGAGTCAACCTGCAAGTCCTGCTCCAGTTCCAAGTTCAGCTCCGACTCAAGCTCCTAGAGTGGCAGCACGTCCTTCAGCTAGCTCAACGAGCACGCAAGCTCCAGCTCAAGAGCAAGTTGACAAGTCTGAACTTCGTGCCTTGACTCAAGAGTTAGACCAACGCTTGAAAGCTTTGGCAACAGTATCTGATCCGAAAATCGATGCAGCCAAAACTGTCCTCCTAGATGCTCAAAAAGCTCTGGAAGATAGTACCTTGACAGAGCAAGGTCTGCGTACTGCAGTAGAGTCTGTGGAGGCTGCCTTGGACTCTCTCAAAGATGTGAAAGCAAATGCTAGCGACAGCAAGCCTGCACAGGACAAGAAGGATTCCAAGAAAGGAACGGAGGATAGTAAGGATTCAGATAAGATGACTGAAACAAACTCAGTTCCAGCAGGAGTGATTGTGGTCAGTCTACTCGCTCTCCTAGGTGTGATTGCCTTCTGGTTGGTTCGCCGTAAGAAAGAGTCAGAAATCCAGCAATTAAGCACGGAATTGACCAAGGTTCTCGGACAGCTAGATGCAGAAAAAGCGGATAAAAAAGTCCTTGCCAAAGCCAAAAAACTTCTCCAAGAAACCCTTGATTTCGTGAAAGAAGAAAATGGCTCAGCAGAGACAGAAGCTAAACTAGTAGAGGAGCTTAAAGCAATCCTTGCCAAACTCAAGTAAAACATAACTTATGAAATGTCATACCTAAAAGACATTTCCGTTCACAAAAGCAGCGACGAGTAACCCTTGTCGTTGCTTTTTGGCTATTTTGGGGTGAGGTCTACCTTGACTAGCAAAAGAAAAGATTGGTCTAGTAGTGCCAATACTATTTTACGTAGCAGAAAGCTTACAAATAAAATTGAATATAGTAAAATAGGATTAGAAATCTTAAGAAAGTTGGTTCTTTATTGGAAACGCTAGTATTTTCAATCTCCGTTTTTTTAGCAGGGATTTTGTCCTTCTTTTCCCCTTGCATTTTTCCACTTCTGCCAGTTTATGCTGGGATTTTATTGGATGATCAGGAAAGTGCAAAAAGCTTTTCTTTATTTGGGAGAAAAGTTGCTTGGTCAGGTTTGATTCGAACGTTTTGTTTTATCGCAGGTATCTCTCTTATTTTCTTTATTCTAGGCTTTGGTGCTGGTTACTTTGGTCATATTCTCTATGCCAATTGGTTTCGATATGTCATGGGATCTATTATTATCATTTTAGGCCTTCACCAGATGGAAATTTTTCACTTTAAGAAATTAGAGATTCAAAAAAGTTTTACTTTTAAGAAATCAGAAGCCAATCGTTATTGGTCAGCTTTTTTACTCGGTATTACCTTTAGCTTCGGTTGGACGCCTTGTATCGGTCCAGTTTTAAGTTCTGTTTTAGCGCTTGCGGCTTCTGGTGGTAATGGAGCTTGGCAAGGAGCTATTTATACTCTTATTTACACTCTAGGGATGGCAATTCCTTTCTTGGTCTTGGCACTAGCTTCAGGAGTAGTCATGCCTTATTTTAGTAAAATTAAACGTCATATGATGCTACTGAAGAAAATTGGTGGTTTCCTCATTGTTTTAATGGGAATTTTGTTAATACTGGGACAAGTAAATGTTCTAGCTGGAATTTTTGAATAAAGGAGAAAAAGATGAAAAAAGTAATGTTTGCTGGCTTAAGCCTCTTGTCATTAGTTGTACTGATGGCCTGTGGTGAGGAAGAGACTAAAAAGACTCAAGCTCCACAACAGCCAAAACAACAAACGCCTGTACAGCAAATTGCTGTTGGAAAAGAGGCTCCAGACTTCACCTTGCAATCCATGGATGGTAAAGAAGTCAAGTTATCTGATTATAAGGGTAAAAAAATCTATTTGAAGTTTTGGGCTTCCTGGTGTGGTCCATGTAAGAAAAGTATGCCAGAGTTGATGGAATTAGCTGCAAAACCAGATCGTGATTTTGAAATTCTTAGTGTCATTGCACCAGGAATTCAAGGTGAAAAAACTGTTGAGCAATTCCCACAATGGTTCCAAGATCAAGGTTATAAGGATATCCCAGTGCTTTATGATACCAAAGCAACCACCTTTCAAGCTTATCAAATCCGAAGCATTCCTACAGAATATCTGATTGATAGTCAAGGGAAGATTGGAAAGATACAATTTGGTGTTATCAGCAATGCGGATGCAGAAGCAGCTTTTAAAGCAATGAACTAGAATCGATAAAATCTGATTACAAGATGTAGTCAGATTTTTTTAGAAAAACATTTTATAAATATTCACAAATCTCCTATATTTATGGTAAAATAGAATCATCAGTTTATTTTGGAGTCAAAGATGAATATATTTAGAACAAAAAATGTTAGTTTAGATAAAACGGAGATGCACAGGCATTTGAAGTTATGGGATCTGATTTTGCTAGGTATCGGAGCCATGGTAGGGACAGGTGTCTTTACAATTACAGGTACTGCAGCTGCTACACTTGCTGGCCCAGCCCTAGTGATTTCAATCGTCATTTCTGCCTTGTGTGTAGGATTATCAGCCCTCTTTTTTGCAGAATTTGCTTCACGAGTACCCGCTACAGGTGGTGCCTACAGTTATCTCTATGCTATTTTAGGAGAATTTCCAGCTTGGTTGGCTGGCTGGTTAACCATGATGGAATTCATGACAGCTATATCTGGTGTGGCTTCGGGTTGGGCAGCTTATTTTAAAGGCTTGCTCTCTCAATACGGGATAGCTCTTCCTCAGGCTTTAAATGGTACCTTTAATCCTCAAGCTGGGACATTTGTTGATTTATTGCCTATTCTTGTCTTGGTCTTGGTGACTTCGCTTGTTTTACTAAATGCTAAAGCAGCTTTACGCTTTAATTCGATTCTAGTTATTTTGAAATTTTCCGCTTTAGCTCTCTTTGTTTTAGTAGGAATTTGGAATATTAAACTTGGTAATTGGAGCAATTTTGCTCCTTACGGTTTTGGACAAATCTATGGTGCTAGTACTGGTATTATGGCTGGTGCGTCCTTGATGTTCTTCGGTTTTTTGGGATTTGAATCCATCTCTATGGCTGTAGATGAGGTCAAGACTCCTCAAAAAAATATTCCTAGAGGGATTGTCTTATCGCTTTCTATCGTAACTATTCTCTATGCCTTGGTGACCCTTGTCTTGACTGGTGTGGTTCACTACAGTCATCTAAATGTCGATGATGCCGTTGCCTTTGCCCTTCGTAGTGTTGGGATCAGTTGGGCAGCCAACTATGTGTCATTAGTGGCTATCTTGACCTTGATTACAGTTTGTATTTCAATGACTTATGCCCTATCGCGTATGATTTACAGTTTAGCCCGTGACGGATTGATGCCTGCCGCCTTTAAAGAACTAACGAAGACTAGCAAGGTACCAAAGAATGCGACTATCTTGACAGGTCTAGCTTCAGCAGTAGCAGCAGGAATATTCCCACTAGCCAGTATCGCAGCCTTCTTAAATATTTGTACCCTTGCCTACTTGATTATGCTGGCTTATGGGCTGATTCGCCTACGGAAAGAAAAAGGAATGCCAAAAGCTGGAGAATTTAAAACACCATTAGTACCGGTATTACCGATTTTATCAATCATCATTTGTTTATCCTTTATGTTGCAGTATAATATGGAAACCTGGATTGCTTTCCTAGTTGCATTGTTAGTAGGGAGTATGATTTATTTCACTTATGGCTATAAGCATTCTACCATAGAAGAATAAAAGAAGAATAAAAGAAGAATAAAGTGAGAATCTGTTGAGTTGTTGAAACTCAGCAGATTTTTATATGTGAAAGAAATTTCAATTTTTTTCTTAAAATAGCTTGACAGATTAAATTTTTAGGAGTAGAATGTTTACCAGTTAATTAAATAGTTAAGGGGTTATCCATGAAAAAACAAAGTTTATTTTTAGTATTGTTAAGTGTCTTTCTTTTGTGTTTAGGGGCTTGTGGTCAAAAGGAAAGCCAGACAGGGAAAGGGATGAAAATTGTGACCAGTTTCTATCCTATCTACGCTATGGTTAAGGAAGTATCTGGTGACTTGAATGATGTTCGGATGATTCAGTCAAGTAGCGGGATTCACTCCTTTGAACCTTCAGCGAATGACATCGCGGCCATCTATGATGCAGATGTCTTTGTTTACCATTCGCATACACTCGAATCTTGGGCAGGAAGTTTAGATCCTAATCTAAAAAAATCTAAAGTGAAGGTTTTAGAGGCTTCTGAGGGAATGACTTTAGACCGCGTCCCAGGGCTAGAAGATGTGGAAGCAGGGGATGGAGTTGATGAAAAAACGCTCTACGATCCACATACTTGGCTAGATCCTGAAAAAGCTGGAGAAGAAGCCCAAATTATCGCTGATAAACTTTCAGAGGTGGATAGTGAGCATAAAGAAACTTACCAGAAAAATGCGCAAGCCTTTATCAAAAAAGCTCAAGAATTGACTAAGAAATTCCAGCCTAAATTTGAAAAAGCGAGTCAGAAAACTTTTGTAACACAACATACAGCCTTTTCTTATCTTGCTAAGCGATTTGGACTGAATCAACTTGGTATTGCAGGGATCTCTCCTGAACAAGAACCAAGTCCACGACAACTAACAGAAATTCAGGAATTTGTTAAAACCTATAAGGTTAAAACGATTTTTACAGAAAGCAACGCTTCTTCAAAAGTAGCTGAAACTCTTGTCAAATCAACAGGTGTAGGTCTTAAAACTCTAAATCCTTTAGAGGCAGACCCACAAAATGACAAGACTTATTTAGAAAATCTGGAAGAAAATATGAGTGTTCTAGCAGAAGAATTAAAGTGAGGAAAGAATGAAAATCAATAAAAAATATGTAGCAGGTTCAGTGGCAGTTCTTGCCCTAAGTGTTTGTTCCTATGAGCTTGGACGTTACCAAGCTGGTCAGGCTAAGAAAGAGTCTAATCGAGTTGCTTATATAGATGGTAATCAGGCTGGTCAAAAGGCAGAGAACTTGACACCAGATGAAGTCAGTAAGAGAGAGGGAATCAACGCCGAACAAATTGTCATCAAGATTACGGATCAAGGTTATGTGACCTCCCATGGAGATCATTATCATTACTATAATGGCAAGGTTCCTTATGACGCTATTATCAGTGAAGAACTGCTTATGAAAGATCCGAATTATCAGTTGAAGGATTCAGACATTGTCAATGAAATCAAGGGTGGCTATGTTATTAAGGTAAACGGGAAATACTATGTTTACCTTAAGGATGCGGCCCATGCGGACAATATTCGGACAAAAGAAGAGATTAAACGTCAGAAGCAGGAACACAGTCATAATCATAATGCAAGCACAGATAATGCTGTTGCTGCAGCCAGAGCCCAAGGACGCTATACAACGGATGATGGGTATATCTTTAATGCCTCTGATATTATAGAAGATACGGGTGATGCTTATATTGTCCCTCACGGCAATCACTTCCACTATATTCCTAAGAGTGACTTGTCTGCCAGTGAATTAGCTGCTGCCCAAGCCTTCTTATCTGGAAAAGGCGGTCAATTAAGTACCGTTGAATATCGTTCTAGCAGGGGAGAAACAAGATCTAGTGTGAGAAGGACTCAATCTGAGACACCTCAAAATCCTGCAACAGATTCTGAAAGTCAAAATGAAGATTTAGCTAGTCTCCTTCAAGAATTGTACGCTTTGCCACTTAGCCAACGTCATGTGGAGTCTGATGGATTAGTATTTGACCCAGCACAGATTATAAAACGTACTGCAAATGGTGTGGCAGTGCCTCACGGTGATCATTTCCATTTCATTCCTTATTCGCAAATGTCTGCTCTGGAAGAAAAATTGGCTCGAAATCTGCCAATTGGAGGTCAGCCAGTTCAAAGTCATTCTGACAATACGAAACCAAGCAGTTCTGAGAAACTAAGTTCAACTATTAAACCAAACTTTCATCTCAATACTCAAGCATCGAATCGAGCAACTGGAGGCGCCTATACAACGGATGATGGGTATGTTTTTAGTCCGTCAGATGTGATTGAAGATACAGGTGACGCTTTTATTGTACCTCATGGCAATCATTTCCACTACATACCAAAAGGCGCTTTGTCGGCAGGGGAATTGGCTGCTGCTCAAGCTTATTGGAATGGTAAGCAGGGCTCTCGTACTTCTTCAAGTTTTAGTCATAATGCAAATCCATCTCAACCAAGATTGTCAGAGAATCCTAATCTAACTGTCAATCCAACTTATCATCAAAATCACGGGGAAGATATTTCAAGCCTTTTACGTGAATTATATGCTAAACCCTTATCAGAACGCCATGTAGAATCGGATGGACTAGTATTTGACCCAGCACAGATTACAGACCGTACTGCCAATGGTGTTGCTGTACCTCACGGAAATCATTATCACTTTATCCCTTATTCACAAATGTCTGATTTAGAGCAGAAGATTGCAAGAATGATTCTGTTAAAAGGGCAAAATGGTGCAGTCGTGCCAGGAATGCATTATTTGAAACCAGCACCAAAACCGCAAGCTCAACCGTCAACTGAGAAAAAACAAACTAATTTTGCAGTAGAACAGGTTGTTAGAAAAGTTGGAAAAGGATATGTTGTGGAAATTGCTGGTGTCAGCCACTATGTTTTTGCTAAAGACTTGGCTAAGGATAAGATTGATGCTATTGAAAATCTCTTGTCTAAGAAAACTCAAGAGACACATGCTCTAGTTGCGAAGAAAGAAAACGTCTCTTCTCGTGACAAAGAATTTTATGATAAAGCTTATAATCTGTTAACTCAGGCTCATAAAGCCTTGTCTGAAAATAAGGGGCGTGCTGTTGATTTTCAAGCCTTAGACAAATTAGCAGAACGCTTGAATAATGAATCTTCTAATAATAAAGTAAAATTGGTAGATGATTTATTGGCATTTCTAGCACCGATTACCCACCCAGAACGCCTTGGCAAACCAAATGCTCAAATTGCCTATACAAACGATGAAATTAAATTAGCGAAATTAGCAGGTAAATATACAACCTCAGATGGCTACATTTTTGACGAACATGATATTGAAAGTGATGCAGGAAATGCCTACGTCACTCCACACTTGAACCATAGCCACTGGATTAAAAAAGACAGCTTATCTGAAGCTGAAAGGGCAGCAGCTCAGGCTTATGCTAAAGAAAAAGGCTTACAAGCTCCAAATTCTACTGAAGCAAAACCAGAGGCAACAGGGACAGAAGCTATCTATAACCGCGTAACAGCTGAGAACAAGGTACCATTAGAAAAAATACCAAATCATTTACAGTATACTGTAGCTGTACAGAATGGTTACTTTATAATTCCTCACTTTGATCACTATCATAATCTTAAGTTTGCATGGTTTGACGAAGGACTCTATAAGGCACCTGAGGGTTATACCTTAGAAGATTTATTTGCGACTGTAAAATACTACGTTGAACATCCGGACCAACGTCCTCATTCAGATAATGGTTGGGGTAATGCTAGCGACCATGTTCGTAAAAATAAGGCAGACCAAGACGGTAAACCTGATGAAAATAAGGAACATGATGAAGTAAGTGAGCCAACTCGCCCTGAATCTGATGAAGAAGAGAATCACGCAGCTTTAAATCCTTCAGCAGATAATCTTTATAAACCGAGCACTGATGAAGACGAGACAGAGGAAGAAGCTGAAGATACTACAGAAGAGCCAGAAGTCCATCAAGTAGAGACTGCAAAAGTAGAAGCTAAACTCAAAGAAGTAGAAGCTTTACTTGATAAAGTAACGGATGCTAGTCTGAAAGCTACTGCAACTGAAACCCTGGCTAGTTTACGAGGTAACTTGAGCCTGCAAACCATGGATAATAATGACATCATGACAGAGGCAGAAAAATTACTTGCTTTGTTAAAAGGTAGTGAGTCAATTGAGACGAAACCAGAAGCATAAGTTTATCCTATTAAATCAAGATGATGTAAGAGTCAGTAGCAATACTGGCTTTTATTTTTTTAAATGATATAAAAATCTTGACAGATAAACTTAAAAAAGGTAAACTATTTACTGGTTAATTAAATGGTTAAATAACCAGTTTAGAAAAATTGTTTAACCGAGAAAAAGAAGTTAAGAAAAAGCTTCATCATTTATTGAAATGAGGGATTTATGAAATTCAGTAAAAAGTATATAGCAGCTGGATCAGCTGTTATCGTATCCTTGAGTCTTTGCGCCTATGCACTGAACCAGCATCGATCGCAGGAAAATAAGGACAATAATCGTGTTTCTTATGTGGATGGTAGCCAGTCAAGTCAGAAAACTGAAAACCTGACACCAGACCAGGTCAGCCAAAAAGAAGGAATTCAGGCTGAGCAAATTGTCATCAAAATTACAGATCAGGGCTATGTAACGTCACACGGTGACCACTATCATTACTATAATGGGAAAGTTCCTTATGATGCCCTCTTTAGTGAAGAACTCTTGATGAAGGATCCAAACTACCAACTTAAGGATGGAGATATTGTCAATGAGGTCAAGGGTGGTTATATCATCAAGGTCGATGGAAAATATTATGTCTACCTGAAAGATGCAGCTCATGCTGATAATGTTCGAACTAAGGATGAAATCAATCGTCAAAAACAAGAACATGTCAAAGATAATGAGAAGGTCAGCTCTGATGTTGCTGTAGCAAGATCTCAGGGACGCTATACGACAGATGATGACTATGTCTTTAATCCAGCTGATATTATCGAAGATACTGGTGATGCTTATATCGTTCCTCACGGAGGACACTATCACTACATTCTAAAAAGTGATTTGTCTGCTAGTGAGTTAGCAGCAGCAAAAGCTCATTTAGCTGGGAAAAATACGCAACCGAGTCAGTTAAGCTATTCTTCAGCAGCTAGTGATAATACTAATCAAGCTATAGAGAAAGAATCAACTAGCAAGCCAGAAAGCAAAGTTGAAAATCTCCAGAGTCTTTTGAAGGAACTCTATGATTTACCTAGCAACCAACGTTATAGTGAATCAGACGGTTTAGTCTTTGATCCTGCTAAGATTATCAGTCGTACACCAAATGGAGTTGCGATTCCACATGGCGACCATTACCACTTTATTCCTTACAGCAAGCTTTCTGCTTTAGAAGAAAAGATTGCCAGAATGGTGCCTATCGGTGGAACTGGTTCTACGGTCTCTACAAATGAAAAACCTCATGAAGTAGCGTCTAGTCTAGGAAGTCTTTCAAGTAGTCCATCTACTTTGAATAGTGCCTCATTACTTACAAATAAGCCTATCTCTTCAACATCTGATGGCTATATTTTTAATCCAAAAGATATTGTTGAGGAAACAGCAACAGCTTATATCGTAAGACATGGTGATCATTTCCATTACATTCCTAAGTTGAATCAAATTGGACAACCGACTCTTCCAAGTAATAGTCTAACAACACCTTCGCCATCTCTTCCAATCAATCCAGGAACTTCACATGAGGAACATGAAGAAGATGGTCACGGCTTTGATGCTAATCGTATTATCGCTGAAGATGAATCAGGATTTATCATGACTCATGGTAATCACAATCATTACTTCTTCAAGAAAGATTTGACAGCAGACCAAATTAAGGCAGCGCAAGACCACTTGAAAGGGGCAAATACAGCAACACCAAATCCAGCTCATGATGACGATCACGATGACGATCACGATGAAGATCATCATGGACACCATCATGATGAAGACCATGATCACGGTTTTGATGCCGATCGTGTCATTAGTGAGGATGATCAAGGCTTTGTCATGACTCATGGTAACCACAATCATTACTTCTTCAAGAAGGACTTGACACCAGAACAAATCAAGGCAGCTCAGGATCATTTGAAAGCACATCATGGTGCAGAGCCTGTAAAACCTCTTGCTAAAACGGTAGAGTCTTTCTCAAGAGATGCTAGTGATGAAGAAAAGATTGCTTACATTTCTAAGACCTATGGTGTTCCACTTGAAGCGATTAGAATTTCAAACGGATTCTTTGTCTTTGGAAATCCAGACCAAGCCTACGATCCAACTCATATCCACCCATATGCTGTTCGTAAGGAACACGTTCGACTTCCACTCCAGACTGGCAATCCAGAGCTTGATTTCCTAAATGAACTTTATACGACTGCCTTACGTGATGGTGTGTCTCCTTATAGTTTGCAGGTAGAAAATGGTAGTTTTGTGATTCCTCATGGCGACCACAATCACTATATCAAGGTTCAAACGAAGGGATATGAAGTGGCTTTGAAAAACAAGATTCCAGCCCTACAATCCAATTATCAACCTGGAGCCTTTGATGAGAAGGCAGTCTTGGAAAAAGTAGATCAACTTCTAGCTGATAGCAGAAGTATCTATAAAGACAAACCTATCGAACAAAGACAGATTGAGTTAGCTTTAGGTCAGTTTACTGAAAATATGAAGAAACTGGCAACCAACTCTACTGTGGGCTATCTAAAAACACTTGACCTCTTTGATAAACAATACATCCATATTGATGAAAGTGTCAAACCTGTTGAAACAAGTGCTTTAGATAAGAAATATCAATCCTTGATTGATAAAATCAATACACTAGATACAGACTCTTATGGGCTTCCTAAGAAAGACCTTCTCGTTCGACTCCAAGAAGCTAAATTGGCAAAAGATGAGGCTGGTTTAGTAGCGGTTGAATCACAACTTCAAGCCTTGCAAGATTTTAATGACCGAACAGGTGTTACAACTGTGGAATACATCAAGTATTTCTACGAACACGTAAATGACGGTCGTTTGAGTGATGAACTTCGAAATAAAGTAGCTCAGTTGACTTGGACCTTGTATCAATCTCAATCCTTCCTTAAGGCAGCAGAATTGAACAAATTATTCCCAAGCATCTATCAGGCAAAACAAGAAGTAGAAGAGGCTTTGAAAAATCAGCCAGCTTCTACAAAAGTAAATGAAACAGTTTTAGATAAAGAAACAGTTGATAACCAATCTGCTAAGCAAGCGATTTATGAATTTTTGAAAGATCTTTATCCTGATCTTAAAAAAGAAGAGCATGTCAATCATGTTAGCAAGGAAGAAGTAGAAAGTCTTTTGAGCAAGGCAACTCAACTCTTGGAGCAAATCCAAGAAGAAGGAATCAGACAATCCTTGGCAGAAGAAGTAGAAAATCTCAAAGCTGCTACAAACAAGGCTGATGCAGACTTGGATGAAGTAAACAGCCAGGTGAAAGATGTCTTGACTCGTATCGCTAGCGCCCTTCAACAGGAAAAGGAAAATGCTGAGCAAGATCCTCAGACACTTGTACTCTATCAAAAACTCTACGATATTCTCATATCGCTTCACTCTTATTTAGAAAGTAATAATGGATCTGATGCGGACTTTGATAAAGTGGATGCATTACTAGATCAACTTTCTGCTAAGAGTAAAGACAAAGCAGCTTTACTTGAATTGACAAAAGCTATTCTAGTTTTGAATCACCAAATCCAGTCAAAATCAAGTGCGAGTGAAGAAACAAGTCCAGCAAGAAATGCTGAAGCAAATGGTGCTAACACCAGTGCTGAGAACCAACCAAACGCAACTGCAGAATCTAACAGTGAAACTGCTAGCGACGAAAACAAACCAAGCAACGCAACAGATTCTAAATCTGCTGAATCAGTTCCAGAAAAGGAAACAACAGAATCTCCAACAAGCACTGGAAATCAGGAAAAAGCAGTAGAATAAAAAGAAAGGCGAAGTAGCTGAACTACCTCGTCTTTTTAGTATTTATAAGCTACGATACCAATGATGGTATCAACTGCGCGTTCCATGGTCTGAAGGCTGACGTATTCAAAACGTCCGTGCATATTTTCGCCACCAGCAAAGATATTCGGAGTTGGGATTCCCATAAAGGAAATCTTAGAGCCGTCTGTCCCTCCACGAATTGGTTCGATAATAGGAGTGATACCCAGATCTTCCATAACGGCTTTAGCAATGGTAATTGGAGTCATATCTTTTTCAATGACTTCTTTCATATTGTAGTACTGGTCTGTCAAGTTGAGAGTGACACGGTCGCTACCAAGTTCTTGATTCATCTGATCAGCGATAGACTGCATAGCTGCTTTACGCGCTTCAAAGGCATCTTTTTCAAAATCACGAATAATGTAGCTTGCACGCGCCTCCTCGACACTACCAGTCACATCCATAAGATGGTAGAACCCTTGGTAACCATTCGTTAACTCAGGTCGGTCATTTTCTGGAAGTTGATTATGAAAATCAATTGCTAGCTGAAGGGCGTTGACCATTTGCCCTTTGGCAGTACCAGGGTGGACATTACGGCCTTGGAAATGCAATTCAGCACCCGCTGCTGAAAAGGTCTCGTACTGAAGCTCACCTAGTGGGCCACCATCAACAGTGTAAGCAAAATCAACATCAAAATCTTCTGCATCAAATTTATTAGCACCAACACCGATTTCCTCATCTGGACCAAAACCAACACGAATTTCACAGTGTTCGATTTCAGGATGAGCAGTTAGATATTCAATAGCAGTCATAATTTCAGCAATACCTGACTTGTCATCAGCCCCCAGCAAGGTTGTTCCATCGGTTGTGATGAGCGTTTGTCCTGGATATTTCTCAAGACTCTTGAAGTCGGCAGGATCGAGTTTGAAACCAGAGTTTCCAAGTTCAATTACTCCACCATCATAGTTTTCAATTACCTGTGGATTGACTCCTTCAGCATTAAAATCAGCAGTATCCATGTGGGAGATGAAGCCAATTTTACGTGTTAAAGATGGATCGTTAGCTGGCAAGGTTCCAATAGCAAAACCATTCGGTAGATAATAAACATTTTGTAATCCAACACGTTTCATTTCAGGAATCAGAACATTGGTTGCGAAGTCAACCTGACTCTGTGTACTTGGAGTAGTAGTAGAGTGTTCATCAGAGCGCGTGTTGACCTTAACGTAGGTCAAGAAGCGGTTCAAGAGATTTGGATAAGTCATAAAAAACTCCTTTTGAATTCATTTTTTCCATTGTATCATAGAAAGAAGAGAAAAACAAAAGACAGAAGTTAGGGCAATCTGCTATGTTAGCGTTTACTTATCAGTGGATTCATGATAAAATAAACTTGATAAAAATATCACAAGGAAGCGATTATGAAAAAAGCAATTTTAATGATGACCTTCGGTTCGCCAGAAGAGATTACCTTTGAAGGTGTGGCTGATTTTTTCACAAATATTCGTCGTGGAGTGAGACCTCAAGACCACGAGATTCAAACACTCTATGATAATTATGTACTTATTGGAGGTACGCCTCTGCAAAGAATTACCCGAGAAGAGGTTGCCTTGGTAGAAGCTAGGCAGGGGAATGAGTATAGTGTTTATTTTGCTAATAAGTTTTCTAGACCCTTTATTCCAGATGTGATAAGTCAGATGGAAGCAGACGGAATCGAGCAGTGTATTTGCTTGATTTTGGAGCCTCATTATTCTTTCTACTCTGTCATGGGCTACGAGAAATTTTTAGAAAGCAAACAAATTAAATTTTTAGTTATCAAGGACTGGTATCAAGAAGAAGCGCTCTTAAACTATTGGGCAGATGAAATTGCTAATATTTTAAAAGAAGAAGTAAAGCAGGATAGCTTTAAAGTCATCTTTTCAGCCCACAGTGTGCCCATTTTTGCCTTGGATTTTGGAGATCCTTATATCGATCAAATTTTTGAAAATAGCAAGCTAGTCGCTGAAAAACTAGGTTTGAGCTCTGAGCAATATACTAACACTTGGCAAAGTGAAAGTGATATCGGGATTCCATGGATTAAACCTGATGTCTTGGAGTATCTCAGAGAACAGAAAGAACATCCAGACCATTATATTTTTGTACCTATTAGTTTTATTAGTGAGCACATTGAAGTCTTGTTTGACAACGATGTGGAATGTTATGACTTGTGTCAAGAATTGGGTGTCAACTACCATCGACCACCAATGCCAAATACGGATTCTCGTTTAATTGATGCCTTAGTCAATACAGTTAGAGACAATGAAAATCAAGAGTTTAAGGAATTTCTCCCAGAAGAAGAAACCTTTGATGAATTAGTTCCTTCAGACGAGACGAAAAACATTTTGGCTGAATCTGAAGATTTACAAATGCCAGAATTTGTGAAAAAACTGATTGAGAAAAAAGGTCGTGAAAATGTTAAGATGCCATATTTGATCAAGAAAATGCTAGAGAAAGCAGGTAAGTTACCCAAAGAGTAAAGAAAAAAGGATTTAGCTTTGTGCTAGATCCTTTTAATCGATTATTTTTTCTCCAAAAGTGCTTTTATTTCTTGAAGGACTTCCAATTCGGTTGGTTTTTTTTCGTCAGTTTTTTCTTCCTTTATACCAGTCAGTTTCTGTGCTTTTTCAATACCCTTGATAATAAAGAAGAGGGCGGTACCGACAAAGATAAAATTGATAATAGCACTTAAAAAGTTACCATAGCCGACTCCATGCCAAGACAGTTGAGCGATACGTTCGACTTTAGCAGCTTTCAAAGCGGGATTTAAAATAAGAGGAGTGATAATGTCGTTTACAAGTGAAGTAACGATAGCACCAAAAGCAGAGGCAATGACAACACCGACAGCAAGGTCAATAACATTTCCTCGAAGCAAGAATGATTTTAGATTTTTTAACATACTGTTTTCCTTTCAACGTTTCGAGTTTCATTGTATCCTAAATCATTATAGAAGGCAATTAAAAGGCTCATAAATGGAACATTATTTTCTAAAAATATAGACCTTGCTCAAGATATAATTGATGATAATAATGAGTATTTGTGCAATTATTGTTTCAATAGTATTTATCCTATCAAGATTTTCATTTACAAATTGCCCTATGATATGAGGGAATTGAGTCACAAACAGAAAAGTAAAGAGCAAATCTAACAGAAAAGTAGAAAGGCGGGCAAGAGTAAATTTCACTAAACGTCTTGGCCAATTCTGCCTAGCTTGCTTAAATACAATCCTATCATTTGTAATAAAGGCAAAGAGGATACCGATACTATTTGCTAGGGCAGTAGCAAGGAGTTCCTGATGACTTAGTTGATAAATGACGAATCGTGAGAGAATCGAAACTAGAGTTGTAGCAAGGCCAAAAAAGAGATAGGCTAAGATTTCATTGTTAAAAAATTTTTGAATAGGAATTTTCATGGTTTAAGTATAGCATAAAGCAGGCTATTGTGCTATACTAGTAAGGTTGAATAAAGCAACCCTTGGTGCTTAGCTTCTTTCACCAAGCATATTACACGCGGATAATCCGCTAAAGGAGAAAAGATGAAAAAATTAACTATTCGTGATGTTGCAGATATCGCAATCGTCGCTGCTATCTATGTCGTTTTGACTGTCACACCGCCCCTAAATGCCATTAGCTATGGTGCTTATCAGTTCCGTATTTCAGAAATGATGAACTTTATGGCTTTTTACAATCCTAAGTACATCATCGGAGTTACCATCGGTTGTATGATTGCTAATTTCTTTAGCTTCGGACTGCTAGATGTCTTTGTTGGTGGTGGATCAACCTTAGTATTCCTCAGTTTAGGTGTTTGGCTTTTTGCAAAATATAGCAAGGATTACCTCTTTAACGGATTGATTCGAAAAGATCATTTCCTCTTTTCAATCCTCTTTTCAATTTCCATGTTTACCATCGCTGCAGAGTTAAATATTGTAGCAGAATTACCATTTTTCCTTACTTGGTTTACAACAGGAGTTGGTGAATTTGCCTCATTGATTATTGGAGCGATTATTATCGGTAAAATTGGTCGTCGAATTGATTTAAGCAAATAGAAGAAGACAAGCTGGGGAACTCTTACCTGGCTTTTTCTTATGGAAAATCTCTGAGAAAACTTGACAAGCTTTTCTGATTATAGTATACTTTTCAAGTAAGCTGATTTAGCTCAGTTGGCAGAGCGCATCCATGGTAAGGATGAGGTCGCCGGTTCAATCCCGGCAATTAGCATGATAGAAACAAAATGACCTTGGGAGACCAAGGTTTTTCTTATCAATCTGTATAAATGAAGTTAAAGCGTTTTGGCTGTTGACAAAAGTGACTCTATCTAGTAGAATAGTAGATGCGATGAGTCGATAGGTAGTCTTCGGACTACTATTGAGCATAAGGAGGTCATAACGCAGGAGCGGACCTTGATGAGTTGTGTGAACCTGCTCATCACATGAAGATGCCTCTTAGTCCCTGGTCTAGCGACTGGGGATTTTTATTTTTCAAAAAATGATGAAAAAGCTTTGCAATTCATGGAAAAAGTAGTATAATACTTCTATTATAGAAATTTTTAGAAAATTCCGAAAGAGGTTATTTATGGGATATACAGTTGCTGTAGTCGGCGCGACAGGTGCTGTCGGTGCTCAGATGATAAAAATGTTGGAAGAATCAACACTTCCAATCGATAAAATTCGTTTACTTGCTTCTGCACGTTCAGCGGGCAAGACTTTGAAATTTAAAGATCAAGATATTACAATTGAAGAAACGACTGAAACAGCTTTTGAAGGAGTTGATGTTGCTCTCTTTTCAGCAGGTGGTTCTACATCAGCTAAATATGCACCATACGCAGTTAAAGCTGGAGCGGTGGTAGTAGATAACACATCTTACTTCCGTCAAAATCCAGACGTTCCTTTGGTTGTTCCAGAGGTCAATGCTCACGCACTTGATGCCCACAACGGGATTATTGCTTGCCCTAACTGTTCAACAATCCAAATGATGGTGGCTCTTGAGCCAGTTCGCCAAAAATGGGGCTTGGACCGTATCATTGTTTCAACTTACCAAGCAGTTTCAGGTGCTGGTATGGGAGCAATTCTTGAGACACAACGTGAACTTCGTGAAGTCTTGAATGATGGTGTAACTCCACGTGATTTACATGCCGAAATCTTGCCTTCAGGTGGGGACAAGAAACACTATCCTATCGCCTTCAATGCTCTTCCACAAATCGATGTCTTCACTGACAATGATTACACATACGAAGAGATGAAGATGACCAAGGAAACTAAGAAAATCATGGAAGATGATAGCATTGCAGTATCTGCAACATGTGTACGTATTCCAGTCTTGTCAGCTCACTCTGAGTCTGTTTATATCGAAACAAAAGAAGTTGCTCCAATCGAAGAAGTAAAAGCAGCTATCGCAGCTTTCCCGGGTGCTGTTCTTGAAGATGATGTCGCTCATCAAATCTATCCTCAAGCTATCAATGCAGTTGGTTCGCGTGATACCTTTGTTGGTCGTATCCGTAAAGACTTGGACGCTGAAAAAGGAATTCACATGTGGGTTGTTTCAGATAACCTGCTCAAAGGTGCTGCTTGGAACTCAGTTCAGATTGCTGAAACTTTGCACGAACGTGGCTTGGTTCGTCCAACAGCTGAATTGAAATTTGAATTAAAATAGTCATATCGTTTAGGAGTTCAGATGAACTCCTTCTTTGAAATAGAGAGGTGTTTTCATGTCTTATCAAGATTTAAAAGAGTGTAAAATCATCACAGCCTTTATTACCCCCTTTCATGAGGATGGTTCCATTAACTTTGATGCTATTCCAGCCTTGATTGAGCATTTATTAGCCCATCATACGGATGGAATTCTTCTTGCAGGAACGACGGCTGAGAGTCCAACTTTGACCCACGATGAGGAGTTGGAACTCTTTGCGGCTGTACAAAAGATTGTCAATGGACGTGTTCCTTTGATTGCGGGTGTAGGTACCAATGATACGCGTGACTCTATTGAGTTTGTCAAAGAAGTAGCAGAATTTGGTGGTTTTGCTGCTGGACTTGCTATCGTACCTTACTACAACAAACCTTCTCAAGAAGGGATGTACCAGCATTTTAAAGCCATTGCAGATGCTTCTGACCTACCAATTATTATCTATAACATTCCTGGGCGTGTGGTTGTTGAATTGACTCCAGAAACCATGCTTCGCTTGGCTGACCATCCAAATATTATCGGTGTTAAAGAATGTACTAGTTTGGCTAATATGGCTTACTTGATTGAGCACAAGCCTGAAGAGTTCTTGATTTATACAGGTGAGGATGGAGATGCTTTCCATGCCATGAATCTTGGTGCGGATGGGGTTATTTCTGTTGCCTCTCATACAAATGGGGATGAAATGCACGAGATGTTTACTGCCATTGCAGAAAGCGATATGAAGAAAGCAGCGGCTATTCAGCGTAAATTCATTCCTAAGGTTAATGCCCTCTTCTCATATCCAAGTCCTGCTCCTGTCAAGGCCGTTCTCAACTATATGGGATTTGAAGCTGGCCCAACTCGTCTACCTCTTGTTCCAGCACCAGAAGAAGATGCCAAACGCATTATCAAAGTCGTCGTAGATGGTGACTACGAAGCGACCAAGGCAACTGTAACAGGTGTCTTAAGACCAGATTACTAATAAGACAATAAAATCCATGACCGAATGAAGGATCATGGATTTTTCTTATTTTCCTAAACAGAATTGGCTAAAGAGTTGGGTGATAAGTTCATCTGGAGCGGCATCCCCAGTGATTTCTCCAAGGATTTCCCAAGTACGGGTCAAGTCAACTTGAAGCAAGTCAACTGGCATACCTAGTTCCAGTCCTTCATTAACAGCCTGCAAACTTTCAATAGCCTTCTCAATCAAGGAAATATGACGGGCGTTGGACAAGTAGGTTGCATCTTGCTCGACTAGACCAGCATTTTCAAAGAAGAGGTTGTTAATGCGTTCTTCAATCTTATCAATGTTTTGGTTTTTAAGAACTGAAATACGGATGACATCTTCTGGAAGTTCCGAGGTTTCAATCGCTTCAGGCAAGTCGGTTTTATTAAGAAGAATAATGCGGTTTGTGTCCTGACTAATTTCAAGAAGTTGTCGGTCTTGGGCAGTTAAGGGCTCGCTAGCGTTTAGTACTAGCAGCACCAAGTCAGCTTCCTTAAGAGCTTTTTTCGAACGCTCAACTCCAATTTGTTCCACGATATCATCCGTTTCACGGATACCGGCTGTATCAATCAATTTGAGAGGGACACCGTTGATGTTGACGTATTCTTCAATGACATCTCGAGTAGTACCAGCAATGTCTGTGACGATGGCCTTGTCCTCACGTAAGAGGTTGTTAAGCAGGCTTGATTTTCCAACGTTTGGGCGTCCGATAATAGCAGTGGAAATTCCTTCACGGAGGATTTTACCGCGACGGGCTGTTCTAAGGAGATTAGTTAGCAATTGCTCAAACTCCATAGTCTTCTCACGGACAACAGCAGTAGTGGCTTCTTCAACATCGTCGTACTCAGGGTAGTCGATATTAACTTCGACTTGGGCAAGTGTATTGAGGATTTCTTGACGGGTATTGTTAATCAGGTCAGAAAGAGAACCATCTAGTTGTTTGACCGCAATATTCATGGCCTTGTCAGTTTTAGCACGGATGATATCCATTACTGCCTCAGCCTGAGTCAAGTCAACACGTCCATTTAGGAAGGCACGTTTGGTAAATTCACCAGGTTCTGCCAGCCGAGCTCCTTCACGGATAGCTAGCTGGAGAATCTCATTGGTCACCGCAATCCCACCGTGGGTGTTGATTTCGATAATATCCTCACGAGTGAAGGTTTTTGGAGATTTCATGGCTCCAACCATGACTTCGTCCATGACTTTACCAGTCAGAGGATCAACGATGTGACCGTAGTTAAGGGTATGGCTAGCAACCTGACTCAAGTCTTTTCCTTTAAAAATCTTTTGCGCAATAGCAAAACTGTCTGTTCCGCTCAGGCGGACAATACCAATAGCCCCTTCACCTAGTGGAGTAGAGATAGCAGCGATGGTATCAAATTCACGTGTAATCATAATGTTTCCTTTAATAAATGGCTCTTTTCTTGGAAATTTTTCCAAGTCTCTTTTCAAATTGTAACAAATTTGAACTATTTCTTCAATGAATGCTACTTGGAGATTGAAAAAGCCTAAGCAATTCTGCTTAAGCTAGCTTATTTGGTGCGCATTTCCCCTTGTGGGAAATAAGTTCCTTCTGGCATGTCGTTGATGATGACATGGACAGCAGATTGAGGTGCTCCAGTGTTACGGACAACAGCTTCCGTTACTTCCTTAGCAAGAGCTTTCTTTTGCTCGAGCGTGCGTCCTTCAAATAAATCGATGCGTACAAATGGCATAATAGCTTCCTCCACTAGTTTTGATTTCTTCTATTTTACCACATTTTGCCGTTTAAAGCTTAAGAAAATTATGATATACTAGAATGTAGCAAAAATTTAGAAATGGACGTGAAGCAAGAAACATGGCACAGTTGTATTATCGTTATGGGACCATGAACTCAGGTAAGACCATTGAGATTCTTAAGGTGGCCTATAACTACGAGGAGCAAGGAAAAGGTGTTGTGATTATGACTTCAGCTCTGGATACGCGTGACGGTGTTGGCTATGTATCGAGTCGAATTGGTATGAAACGCCCTGCCCTTGCGATTGAGGAAACGACGGATATCTTTGGATTTATCCGTGATTTATCAGAAACACCTTACTGTGTGTTGGTTGATGAAGCCCAGTTTCTCAAGCGTCACCATGTTTACGACCTAGCTCGCGTTGTGGACGAGTTAGACATACCCGTCATGGCTTTTGGTTTGAAAAATGATTTTCGAAATGAATTATTCGAAGGTTCCAAATATCTCTTGCTTTTAGCAGATAAAATTGACGAAATTAAGACCATTTGTCAGTATTGCAAGAAAAAGGCGACCATGGTGTTGCGTACTCAGGATGGACTGCCCGTTTATGATGGTGAGCAGATCCAAATCGGTGGAAATGAAACCTATATCTCGGTTTGCCGTAAACATTATTTTGCCCCTGAAATCAATAAGGAGAATGAAGAAAAATGAACATCTATGATCAACTACAAGCTGTAGAAGACCGTTATGAAGAATTAGGAGAATTGCTCAGTGACCCAGATGTAGTGTCTGATACCAAGCGTTTCATGGAGCTTTCAAAAGAAGAAGCTTCAACTCGTGACACGGTAACAGCCTACCGTGAGTACAAACAAGTCCTTCAAAACATCGTTGACGCTGAAGAAATGATTAAGGAATCAGGTGGAGATGCTGACTTGGAAGAAATGGCCAAGCAAGAACTCAAAGATGCCAAGGCTGAAAAAGAAGAATACGAAGAAAAACTGAAAATTTTGCTTCTTCCAAAGGATCCAAACGATGACAAGAATATCATCCTTGAAATTCGTGGAGCAGCTGGTGGAGACGAAGCAGCACTTTTTGCTGGGGATTTGCTAACTATGTACCAAAAGTATGCGGAAGCCCAAGGTTGGCGCTTTGAAGTCATGGAAGCCTCTATAAATGGCGTCGGTGGTTTCAAAGAAGTGGTTGCCATGGTTTCTGGTCAGTCTGTATACTCTAAGCTTAAGTACGAATCAGGTGCCCACCGTGTGCAACGGGTCCCTGTGACAGAAAGCCAAGGTCGCGTACATACTTCAACTGCCACAGTTCTTGTCATGCCTGAGGTGGAAGAAGTAGAATACGATATTGATCCAAAAGACCTTCGTGTTGATATCTATCACGCATCAGGCGCTGGTGGACAGAATGTCAATAAGGTTGCGACTGCCGTTCGTATCGTTCACTTGCCAACCAATATCAAGGTTGAGATGCAGGAAGAACGTACCCAGCAGAAGAACCGTGAGAAGGCCATGAAAATCATCCGTGCGCGTGTTGCTGACCACTTCGCACAAATTGCACAAGATGAACAGGACGCTGAGCGTAAGTCGACAATCGGTACTGGTGACCGTTCAGAACGAATCCGTACTTATAATTTCCCACAAAATCGTGTCACAGACCACCGTATCGGCTTGACCCTCCAAAAACTAGATACCATTTTGTCTGGTAAATTGGATGAAGTTGTGGACGCCTTGGTGCTCTATGACCAAACACAAAAATTAGAAGAATTAAACAAATAATGAAATTAGCTCAATTATTTTCAGATTTTGAAGAAGAGTTGATAAGACAAGGAGAGGAAGCTGAAAGCCTCTCTTTTGTCTATCGTAGCCTGAAAAATCTCTCTTTTACGGACTTTGTTTTTGCCCTCCAGCAGGAAGTGACGGAAGAGGAAGAAGTATTTGTAAAAGGAATTTTCCAACAGTTAGCAGATCATAAACCGGCACAGTACATCATTGGACAGGCAGATTTTTATGGAATGCAGCTAAAAGTGGATGAGCGGGTTTTGATTCCCCGTCCAGAGACAGAGGAGTTGGTGGAGCTTATCCTGGCTGAAAATCCTGAGACGAATCTTTCAGTTTTGGATATTGGAACAGGTAGTGGAGCTATTGCTCTCTCTCTAGCAAAAAACAGACCAAATTGGTCAGTGACAGCAGCAGATATTTCCCAAGATGCTTTAGATGTAGCTAGCGAAAATGCTAAAAAGCAAAATCTTCAAATATTTTTAAAAAAATCTGACTGTTTTACAGAAATTTCTGAAAAATATGATATAATTGTTTCCAATCCACCCTATATCTCTCGTGAAGATGAGTCAGAGGTCGGCTTGAATGTTTTGCATTCGGAGCCTCATCTAGCTCTCTTTGCAGATGAGG
The DNA here is from genome assembly GCF_038148935.1 of Streptococcus pseudopneumoniae. Lineage (GTDB taxonomy): Bacteria > Bacillota > Bacilli > Lactobacillales > Streptococcaceae > Streptococcus > Streptococcus pseudopneumoniae_U. The sequence goes on from NZ_JBBJZX010000003.1 coordinate 22,785, forward strand.
ATGGCCTAGCTATTTACCGTAGAATTGCGGAAGATGCAAAAGACTATCTCAAAGATGGTGGTAAGATTTACCTTGAAATTGGATACAAGCAAGGTCAAAGTGTTCCTGATCTTTTTAGGAAACATCTTCCTGAAAAGCGAGTACGAACACTTAAGGACCAATTTGGTCAAGATAGGATGGTTGTCGTTGATGATGGACAAGATTAGACAAGAGTTGGAAAATGGTGGAGCTGTCGTTCTGCCTACAGAGACGGTTTACGGTCTTTTTGCCAAGGCTCTAGACGAAAAAGCGGTTAATCATGTATACCAACTTAAACGTCGTCCAAGAGACAAGGCGCTTAACCTCAATATCGCCTCTCTAGAGGACATCTTGCACTTTTCTATGAATCAGCCAACTTATCTACAAAAACTTGTAGAGACCTTTTTACCAGGTCCCTTGACCATTATCCTTGAAGCCAATGACCGAGTTCCCTATTGGGTCAATTCTGGCCTCGCGACTGTTGGATTTCGGATGCCCAGTCATCCGATTACCCTTGATTTGATTCGAGAGATAGGTCCCTTGATTGGGCCGTCTGCCAATATTTCAGGTCAGGCAAGTGGAGTAACCTTTGAACAAATTCTGAAGGATTTTGACCAAGAGGTTCTGGGTCTAGAAGACGATGCTTTTCTAACTGGACAGGATTCAACGATTTTGGATTTGTCTGGAGATAAGGTGAAAATCTTACGCCAAGGGGCCATTAAGCGAGAAGATATACTTGCTAGGTTGCCAGAGATTTCTTTTGAGGAGGCATGAAATGCTAAGAGATTTAAGAGAAACTGATGTGAAATCCATTTGTGAAATTAACCAAGAAGCCTTAGGCTATTCTTTTAGTCCAGAGGACACAGCTAGTCAACTAGCTAGATTATCTCAGGATTCACATCATTTCCTTCTTGGCTATGAGGATGCAGCTAGTCATGTCTTACTTGGATATGTCCACGCTGAGGTCTATGAATCACTTTATTCTAAAGCAGGATTTAATATCTTAGCCTTAGCAGTTTCACCTCAAGCGCAAGGTCAAGGTATTGGTAAAAGTTTACTACAAGGGTTGGAAGAAGAAGCAAAAAGACGTGGTTATGGGTTTATCCGCTTAAATTCTGCCGATCATCGTCTGGGAGCTCATGCATTTTATGAAAAAGTTGGTTATACTTGTGATAAAATGCAGAAACGGTTTATTCGCATCTTTTAGTTTATTTTCTTATTGTAAAATCAAACTAATGGACTAGTCACACAATAAAGGAGAAGACCTATGATTTTTGACAAAGATGATTTTAAAGTATACGATGCTGATCTCTGGAATGCTATTGCCAAAGAAGAAGAACGCCAACAGAATAATATCGAGTTGATTGCTTCGGAAAACGTAGTTTCCAAGGCTGTTATGGCAGCTCAAGGGTCTATCTTGACAAACAAATATGCCGAGGGTTACCCAGGACACCGTTATTATGGTGGAACGGATGTAGTAGATGTGGTAGAATCTCTAGCCATTGAACGCGCAAAAGAAATTTTCGGCGCTAAATTCGCTAATGTCCAACCTCACTCAGGCAGCCAAGCCAACTGTGCGGCTTACATGGCCTTGATTGAGCCAGGTGATACCGTCATGGGGATGGATTTGGCAGCAGGTGGACACTTGACCCACGGAGCTCCTGTCAGCTTCTCAGGTCAAACCTACAACTTTGTTTCTTACAGTGTTGACCCTGAAACGGAACTCTTGGATTTTGATGCTATCTTGAAACAAGCCCAAGAAGTAAAACCAAAATTGATCGTAGCAGGTGCTTCAGCCTATTCTCAAATTATCGACTTTTCAAAATTCCGTGAAATTGCGGATGCTGTTGGGGCTAAACTCATGGTAGATATGGCTCATATTGCTGGTTTGGTTGCTGCTGGTCTACATCCAAGCCCAGTGCCATACGCTCACATCACGACAACAACGACCCACAAAACCCTTCGTGGCCCTCGTGGTGGTTTGATTTTGACCAATGATGAAGACTTAGCTAAGAAAATCAATTCAGCTATTTTCCCTGGTATTCAGGGTGGTCCTTTGGAGCATGTTGTGGCCGCTAAGGCTGTTTCCTTTAAAGAGATATTAGATCCGGCTTTCAAGGAATACGCTGCCAATGTCATCAAAAACAGCAAGGCTATGGTAGAAGTCTTCTTGCAAGATCCTGATTTCCGTATCATTTCTGGTGGGACTGAAAACCATCTCTTCCTAGTGGATGTGACTAAGGTTGTAGAAAACGGAAAAGTTGCTCAAAACTTGCTGGATGAAGTCAATATTACCCTAAATAAAAATTCAATTCCTTACGAAACCTTGTCACCATTCAAGACAAGTGGGATTCGTATCGGATCTGCAGCCATTACTGCGCGTGGATTTGGTGAAGAAGAAAGTCGCAAAGTGGCTGAATTGATCATTAAAACCCTTAAAAATGCAGAAAATGAGGCTGTCTTAGAAGAAGTGAGAAGTGCAGTCAAAGAATTGACAGATGCCTTCCCATTATACGAGGACTAAAACTTTTATGGACATTTATATTAAGAAAGCCATTATTCACCAGTTCAGTCCGGATGATACCGAGCTGTTCCTAGCGGATAAGCTTCTCAATATTACTCCAAAAATCGAAGAATACCTGCGTAGAAAAATTGAACGTGTGTATTCAGATGAAGCCAAGACTGGGATTTTCGAGGAAGAAAATCCCTTCTTCAATCATATCACAGACGATTTGTTGGAGACATCAGTGACGCTGGCTAATCTCTGGAAAGAGGAGTTCAGCATTTCAGAAAATCTCAAGACCAATGACTTGATTTTTGTGCAATTTTCTAAAGAAGGCGTGGAACATTTCGCTTTCTTGAGAATTGCCCTGCGTGAGACCCTGACCCACCTCGGTGGAGAAGTTGACAATCCAATCAAGCTGACTCAGAATAACCTGCCTGGATTTGGAACGGGTGCTGACGAGGCCTTGGTGGTCAATCTTCAGAGTCGTAAGTATCACTTGATTGAAAAACGAATTAAGTACAACGGGACTTTTTTGAACTATTTTTCAGATAATCTTCTTGCTGTCGCTCCTAAGATTTCTCCTAAGAGATCCATCAAGGAGCTGGAAAAAACGGCCCAGAGAATTGCTGAGACTTTTAACACAGATGATTTTCAATTTCAATCCAAGGTTAAATCAGCCATTTTCAACAATCTGGAAGAAAGCAATGAGTTGTCACCTGAAAAATTGGCCAACGACCTTTTTGACAACAATCTGACAGCTCGATTAAGCTTTATTGATCAAGTCAAAGAAGCAGTACCAGAGCCAGTTCAATTTGATGAAATTGATGCCAGTCGCCAATTAAAGAAATTTGAAAACCAAAAACTCTCCTTGTCAAATGGAATTGAGCTCATCGTTCCCAATAACGTCTATCAAGACGCCGAGTCTGTTGAGTTTATCCAAAACGACAATGGAACTTACTCTATCTTAATCAAAAATATCGAGGATATCCAAAGTAAATAATGTTTAAACGAATTCGAAGAGTGCTTGTACTAGCAGTCTTCCTTTTTGCTGGCTATAAAGCTTACCGCGTTCACCAAGATGTCAAGCAAGTCATGACCTATCAACCCATGGTGCGAGAAATCTTGAGTGAAAAAGACACCCCAGCAAACGAAGAGCTTGTGCTCGCTATGATTTATACCGAAACAAAAGGAAAAGAAGGCGATGTTATGCAGTCTAGTGAGTCTGCAAGTGGTTCCACCAACACCATCAATGATAATGCCTCTAGCATTCGGCAAGGCGTTCAAACTCTGACAGACAATCTCTATCTGGCCCAGAAGAAGGATGTAGATGTCTGGACGGCTGTTCAAGCCTATAATTTTGGACCTGCCTATATCGATTTTATCGCCCAAAATGGCAAGGAAAACACCCTAGCACTGGCCAAACAGTACTCCCGTGACACTGTTGCTCCCTTACTTGGTAATACCACTGGAAAAACTTATAGTTATATTCACCCCATTTCTATTTTTCACGGTGCTGAACTTTACGTAAATGGGGGGAATTATTACTATTCTAGACAGGTGCAACTCAACCTTTACATCATCAAATGTTTCACTCTCTTTTCAACATCTGGCTAGTCCAGGTGTTTTTGTTATAAGTTTTCTTTAAGATAGATATATTACTCTAGAAAGGTAAAGGAGGGAATTCCCTATGAGAAAGAAACTTTTTCTGACCAGTGCTGCGGTCTTGTGGGCAGTAACAGCTATGAATAGCGCCCATGCAGCAACAGATGTTCAAAAAGTCATCGATGAAACCTATGTCCAACCTGAATATGTCCTAGGTTCATCATTGTCTGAAGATCAAAAAAATCAAACCCTTAAAAAACTAGGCTACAATGCCTCAACAGACACCAAAGAACTAAAGACCATGACACCTGATGTCTATTCTAAAATCATGAATGTGGCAAATGATTCCAGTTTACAATTGTATTCATCAGCCAAAATTCAAAAGTTAGGTGACAAATCGCCACTTGAGGTCAAGATTGAAACACCAGAAAACATCACTAAGGTGACGCAGGATATGTACCGCAATGCAGCCGTAACTTTAGGAGTAGAACATGCCAAAATCACTGTAGCAGCCCCTATTCCCGTTACAGGAGAGAGTGCTTTAGCGGGAATTTATTATTCGCTAGAAGCTAATGGAGCAAAGGTTCCACAAGCCAATAAAGACTTGGCTCAAGAAGAGCTAAAGGCTTTGTCAGATATTAATGCTGAAAACAAGGACAAAACAGGCTATGATGCTAATAAATTAAACGTTGCCCTAGCTGATATCAAGTCAGGACTCGCCAAAGCTAAAGAAAACAAAGGAAATCTGACAGAGGAAGATGTCCGTAAAATCGTTGAAGATACCTTGAAAAATTACAAACTTGATCAGGTGATAACAGGAAACCAGATCAATATCATCATCAATTTTGCTTTAAATCTCTCAAAGAGTGATATCCTCAGCAATGCAGATTTCACTAAAACCCTAAATGACCTTAAACAAAGTATTGTTTCACAAGCTGGCGACAGTTTTAAAAATATCAACCTTAACTTTGATGCTGATAAGGCGCTAGAGGACGGCGGTAATTTCCTAAGCGCCCTCTGGCAAGCCATTGTCAACTTCTTCAAGAGTTTTGGTTCTTAAGAAATTTCATGGTATAATAGATGGTAACCGTAACGTTGCCGTCTTTTTTGTCGGCCAATAGAAAGAGAAGAGAATGTTAAAGAAAAATGATATTGTAGAAGTTAAAATTGTTGACTTGACCCACGAAGGTGCAGGAGTTGCCAAGGTGGATGGTTTGGTCTTTTTTGTAGAGAATGCTTTACCGAGTGAAAAAATCCTCATGCGTGTCCTTAAGGTTAATAAAAAGATTGGTTTTGGGAAGGTTGAAGAATACCTTATCCAGTCACCACACCGTAACCAAGACGTAGATTTGGCTTACCTGCGTTCAGGAATCGCGGATTTAGGACATCTTGCCTATCCAGAACAGCTCAAGTTTAAAACCAAGCAAGTCAAGGATAGTCTATACAAGATTGCTGGGATTGCTGATGTAGAGGTTGCTGAGACGCTTGGTATGGAAAATCCAATCAAGTACCGCAACAAGGCACAGGTCCCTGTTCGTCGAGTAAATGGTGTCTTGGAAACTGGGTTTTTCCGTAAGAATTCCCACGATCTCATGCCACTGGAAGATTTCTTTATCCAGGATCCTGTAATTGACGAGCTAGTAGTAGCCCTACGCGACTTGCTCCGCCGTTATGATTTGAAACCTTATGATGAAAAGGAGCAGTCTGGCTTGATTCGTAATCTTGTGGTGCGTCGCGGACACTATTCAGGTCAAATTATGGTTATTTTGGTAACAACTCGTCCCAAAGTTTTTCGTGTTGACCAATTGATTGAACAACTGATTAAGCAGTTCCCAGAGATTGTGTCTGTTATGCAAAATATCAACGACCAGAATACCAATGCGATTTTTGGTAAGGAATGGCGCACACTTTATGGACAAGACTATATTACGGATCAGATGTTGGGAAATGACTACCAGATCGCTGGACCAGCATTTTACCAAGTCAATACTGAAATGGCTGAAAAACTCTATCAAACAGCCATTGACTTTGCTGAATTAAAAGAAGATGATGTGGTCATTGATGCCTATTCTGGTATCGGGACGATTGGCCTCTCCGTTGCGAAACATGTCAAAGAAGTTTATGGTGTTGAAGTCATTCCAGAAGCGGTTGAAAATAGCAAGAAAAATGCTAGCTTGAACGGCATTACTAACGCCTACTATGTCTGCGACACAGCTGAAAATGCTATGAAAAATTGGCTCAAGGAAGGAATTCAACCAAGCCTTATCCTAGTGGATCCACCAAGAAAAGGACTCACCGAGAGTTTTATCAAAGCTAGTACCCAAACAGGAGCTGATCGCATCGCCTATATCTCCTGCAATGTCGCAACCATGGCGCGTGATATCAAACTCTACCAAGAATTGGGATATGAGTTGAAGAAAGTACAGCCGGTTGACCTATTTCCCCAGACGCATCATGTCGAATGTGTAAGCTTGTTGGAGAAACGTAGTTAATCCTCAAAAGGTTCCCCAAACCTTTTGAGTCCGCCAATGGGATAGCTGTCGTAGAGTAATAAGTTTACGACGAAACGATAGGGTAACAGCGAACCGCTGAGTATGTAGCCTTGAAATGATGTTTTAAGAAGGTGGAAAAAAGAATTTGCTATATCCTAAGGGTAACTAATCAGTATTATATTCTGAAAAATCAATCTACGGATAATTTAGATGAGGTTATAAATGATTATATTAGAGTTATATCAAAATAATTATTCTAAAGATTTAGTCGCATTTGATTCCATAAAAGATGGGAAAGCCTTTGTAGCTCAAATTCCGGGATACACTCTGGAAACAGAAGATGGTTTTGAAGTGGAGTATTTTAATCCTAAAAACATACCGGATTATATGGAAATTATTTTTAACGGAAATATTGTTCCTTTATCTAAATTTATGTTCGATCCTGAGGAAAATGTAGACATTATTTGGAAAGAGATTTCAAATTTATCCCTCAAAAATGATAGAGTAATCGAAGGATATTCAAAAATCGATGCATATGTCGTTAACAACCATGAAGTTAAAGCCTATGTCGAAACAAGAGAAACGAACTATCGTAAAGCAAAAGACTTCTTAGAAAGCCGTGGATATGAAATCGACAGAAGCTTTTTCGGAAGTGAAGACGGCGAAGCGATTCTCTACAGAAAAAAAGGTGCCGAAGATTGGCATTTCTTATCACATTTAGACTCAATGTTTGTAGAGATTGAAGATGTAGAAGGATATGTTAAAGAAGAGGTGGGAGAGATTCAATAGTCAAGCAAAGTTCCTTGTGAGTATGTACCTTTGCTAGTAAAAGCGTCAAAACGTTGTAACGAAGGGGGTTAAGAAAACCCTTGAGTGTAAGCCTTCTTCTTGTTTAGAGGGAAAGTATTAGAGTAGCCGCTCATAATTTATACTAGATTTGATAACTTATTTGAGATAGATTTTATTTCTATAAATACTGTGAAAATTTTTTAATACTAAAGATTTAAAGTTACTATGTTAAAAATTCTCTCCACTTTTAAACTAATGTATTATAAAAGCCAGTTGACACAAGTGTTACACCTGTGATAGAATTAACTAGAGGTGAAGAAAATGGCAACCGATAAAAATAGAATAATGATTAGCTTGGATGATAAAAATCTAGAGAAACTTGAAAATTTAGTAGAAGATGCTAGAGATAGAAGAGGAATGCGACTAACAAAGTCCCAGGTTATAGAATTACTCCTAAATACTGTTGATTATTTCGATGATATTATGGGAGCTATTTACTCAAAAAAATAAGAGCAAAAATGCTATTATTTTTTTACAAACAGGTGCAACACTAGTGAAGCAGGAGTGATGAAATGGTTGTTTATATTAGACAAAGCAAACTACCAAGTGAAGTTTCAATTAATAAATACAATGCTCAAGTAGGTGCCTACTTACAAGGAGAAGAAATTATTTTATATCAATCTTTTTCTGAAATAGAACAGTTAACAAGTGAAGATATAGTTGTAGATTATATAATGGAGACTAGAGCATTGCTAAAAATGATGGGGTTAAATGTTCCGGTTTATGACTATCCTATTGAGCTTAAAGACTTTTATGGTCGAAAGATTTATGAAGGTGTTTTAGGAGAGATTGTAAATATACCTGATAATTGGGGAAAATTTATTAAGCCTAAAGCTGGTTCAAAAGTCTTTACTGGAAGAGTTGTTAACGGAACCCGTGATTTGATAGGTATTGGTCTACCTTTTGACTATCCTATATGGATTAGTGAGGTTGCAGAATTCATAGCAGAATGGCGTTGTTTTGTTTTAGATGGTAGCGTATTAGATGTTCGACCCTATACAGGTGATTATCATGCACAATTTGATCCTAGTGTAATTGATAAAGCCATATCATGTTGGAAAGATGCGCCAATAGCTTATGGACTAGATATTGGTGTTACTAGTGATGGCAGAACACTTGTTGTTGAAGTAAATGATGGTTATGCATTGGGAAATTATGGCCTATCTCCTTTAAACTCAATCAACTTCCATAAAGCTAGATGGAAAGAAATGGTAAAACCTTATTTTGAAAAAAACGATGTCTTTACTATGCCTGAAAATGAAAATATAAGTTTCTAAAAAGAACAGAATTAAATCTGTGTATCTGCAACGAGTAAGTTGCAGTTTTTTGTTTTGAATAATGATATAATAGATTAAGAAAATAATGAAAACGCTATATATTTGAAAGTTGATTAGGAAAGCAGGAAGTATGGAAACAATCGATATTTTTTGCCTTTAGAGTCTTAAATTTTACATCATATTAATAAATTGAACCACACCATTATATCCCCAATTTTTTAGGTTGTTCTGTATGTCGTTCTTATTTTGCTCAGTAAGATAATAGTCGTTGACATAAAATTTTGTATTTGAATCAGTATGTTTAATAATCTCTTTCAAATACGGAATATCAGGTATGTCAGATGGTACAATATTTAGACCGAAATCATAGACTTCTTCCAAAGTGAATAGGCTATTAAAAAAATCTATATTTTCTTTCAAAAGTTTTCTAACTGGTTTAATTAGTAATGAATTATGAAGAATGTCTTGTAATATTAAAGGCACTTCACTTTTGAAATCTACAACTAAATTGTTTTCTGTACCTATTTTATCAGAGTTTGTAACTTGACCATGTATATTACAAATTTTATTTTTTTCAATGTTATATTTTATTTCTAAAACAGTAGTGCAATTAAAGACCAAATAAAAAGCAGCATTTGAATACGAATCAATGAGTTTGCTTCTAATTTTGATTTTTTCAGGATTCTGTATTTTTGAGTTTATCCAATCAAAGAAGGCAGCATTTTGACATAATTTATATACACAAACTAAATCATTTAATTTTGTTAAACAGATGTTCTTATCCTTTAGAATTTGTTTGAAAGGTATCTTAGAAAGTTTTTTTCAAATTCATTCCATGTAATATTATCGACATTTTTATCATGATTTGCATATTCGGTTAGAGTGAAAAAGAATTCATAAGCTTCTAGATTACCTTCATGATAGTTAGACCCATAATATCCGCCATCTTTAAATGATTTTTTGCTATCTTCATCGACTTCAGGGATAGTTAAATTTTTAAAACCTTCAAGTTCAATTCTATTAATAGCATTATTAAAGTCAAATTTACTACCAAATTCTTTACAAGTGTCTATTATGAACTTTCTAAAATCATTGTATCCTGTGTTTAATTGATAGGCCATATCAAACCCATTTCCAATAATAAAAAGTGTATTCAAGTTTTCTACCTCCTGAAATATATTATACCAACTTATTGAGATAAATAGTAGTAGACCTATATTACATATTTTAAGATGTGGAACTTATTAATTTTATTATTAGGGAAAGCGACTAGATAGCATCGTATCAAGATATTTTTACATAGATGATATTGCATTTTGAATTATAACAAAGGAGTACTAACATGCCGAAATATACCGACGAAGATATTAGAAAATTAAATAAAATCACATTAAAAATTGCTGGTGATTATTTAGGTATAAGTTCACAGGCAGTTGCTATAGGTCTTAGAAATAATCTTCTTCCAATTGGTTTTGCTATTCATAACGAAGAAAGAGACAGACGTTTCACTGAGAGTTGGTCATATCATATTATTGCTGAAAGAATGATTTCATACAATCACGGTAAGCTATCAGAGATTCGTGTTGAGAATATTGAAACTAGTTTAGATAAAATTATAGAGGAATTTAACGGTTTAAAACAAGATTTACTTTTTATATTAAGCGAAAATGCAGAAGTGAAGAATTAGAAGTCTTTGAATTTGCGTTTTCGCTTGGTAAATATAAAAACGGTGATGTAAAATATAAGGGTAAAGGTGTTTCAAATGAAGATGATAAAGACCTTTTCTATAGAAGAACTCTATGAAGAAATCTGGGAGATAAGTGCAAAACAAATTGCATTGAAATATGATTTAAGCTATTCAGACTTACTCAAGAAATGCAAAGAATTTGAAATTCCAATTCCAAATGGTAGTTATTGGTATCGTAAGAATACTGGACAAGATTTAAGTGAACTTATTATTCCATTACCACAAAATGACGTAAATGAAGTTCATATTGATAGAAAAAGTCTAAAGAACAATAGAATAAAACCTAGTAAACATAAAGAAGAAAGTTCGGAAGATAAAAATAAAGATATTTTTAAGCTTGATACAACTAGTATAAGAAGTTCATTATCATTTTTAGAGGACGATAAAATAGAACTTATTATCGAAGTCGTTTCAAACCTAAACCAATCTCCAAATAAGAGATTACATAAATCTGTAGCTAATCTAAGAGATAAAATCGCAGAGTGGAATAAGAGGGAAAAAGCTGCTTCCTATCCTTACTTTGATTCTAGACACAGATATAATGATTTAAAAGAACCTAAATTTGTAAAAAATATTTCACTAAATTCTCTTCCACGTTTATATCGCTTTTTAGATACTCTAGTTACTGTAATTGAAAGAATCGGTGATAATGTAACTTCCAATTTGGATATTCAAATTGATAAGGATATCGTTCGTTTTGAAGTTATAGAATCAACAGACAAAGTAAGTCATGAATTAACAAAAGAAGAAGCTAAAGAACTAGCAGAGTACAATGATAGCGTTAAGTTTAATAGATATGCTTTTAAACCAAGAATAAAGAAGTATGACTATATTCCAAATGGAAAATTTTGATTTAAGATAATAGATGGTAAATACATTAAAGATACTAAAGAATTCACACTTGAACAATCAATCCCAGAAATAATTGTTTTAATTTACCAAGAGTATTATAAAGTTAAGAACTTACGACTTGAACGTGAAGAGAGAGAAAGACTATACGAAGAAGAACAAGATAGAAAAAGAAAATTACAAAATAGAATCGAAGAAGAGGACAATGTCTCTTCTTAATACACTAGAAGATTTTCAAACAGCAAATGATTTAAGACTGATGGCTGATAAACTGGAGATAGCGGGGAAGCTTAGCAAAGAAGAAATTGATTGGATTAGATCCAAAGCTGACTGGATAGACCCAATAGTTTCTTCAACAGACGAATTACTAGGGATTAGAAATCATGAAAATTCTAGAGAACAAAAAGAACAATATCTGAGTGAGAAAAGGTACTACTGGTAACTTTATTTTTCAAATGTTTATTATAGAAAGCTGTAAATAATGGAGTTATAATTATGACAACTAGTCCAGAAAATAATAAGTTTATAGAAAAGACAACAAGGGCTTTAGATGTAAAAAAGAAAGATCCAAGACTTGGAGTTAGAGGCTTTGAATTTGATAATTCAACATCTGAAAAAGATTGTGTTTTGGTTATTGGTTTAAATCTTGCAGGAAATGAAGAAGCTGCAAAAAATGAGAAAACTAACAAGACATATATGTATAGTTTGAAAAATAGCATTAAAAGTGATTATGTTTATAATAAATACTATAAACCTATTTATGAACTAATGAATGATATCTTTGATAATGATGCTAAATGGCATTGGTGTAATAAATCATGGGATATTTTAAGTAAAGAAATTGAACATTCTGAGGGCAAAGATTTTTTAGATGTGATACATGAAGAGTATTTAAATCACCAAAATAGTAAAGTATCAATCTATATTGGAGATATGTTCTACTATCATGAAACAAGCTCTAAAAAACTTCCACTTAAAAAATCAATATCTTACCCTCAATACTGCAAAGAAATGTTGGAACTTCACATTGAGTCTCTTATAGAAGCTGGTAAAAGTATAAAATTTGTATACATAAATAATTCACAAGTTTCTCAATGGTTGTGTGATAGTAATATAAATACATTTACAGTTTTCGGGGATAGGAAAATTCCTGTTTTCTTTGGAAGGATGCTTTCTGGTGGTATTGATTCGTTTTCAAGATTAAGATTAGTAAATGAAATCCAAGATTATTTAAATAATCTTGAATCAAAAAAAATAGAAAAATAATTAAAATTCAGTGACAGGGTCAAGTTACATGAAAGAATATATTTTAAATTTAGAAAAAGAATTCTCTTTAATAGAAAATGGATTTAAAGAAGAAGAGAAAAGAGCTCTTGCTGACTATCTATCAAATGATATTGCGTATACCAAAGAATTAGCATTTTTAGCCTTTAAATCCAATGTATATCAAGTTAGAATGTACAGTGTATTTCTCTTTGGATATTTGTCATCGTATGAAGAAATTTTGATCTTCATGAGGGATGAGGTTTCAAAGGATGACAATTGGAGAGTTCAAGAAGTATTAGCAAAAGCATTTGATGAATTTTGTAAGCAAACAGGTTATGAAAAATCACTTCCGGTTATTGACGAATGGTTACAAAACACTAATCCAAACGTTAGAAGAGCTGTTACAGAAGGTTTGAGAATATGGACGAGTAGACCATATTTCAATGACAATCCAGATGAAGCTATTAAACGAATCGCAACATTAAAAGAAGATTCTAGTGAATATGTTAGAAAATCAGTTGGTAATGCTTTGAGGGATATTAGCAAAAAATTTCCAGAGTTGATCAAAAAAGAACTTGATGGTTGGGATATTAGTAGTAAAGAGATTCAAAAAGTTTACAAGTTAGCAAGTAAATTTATAAAATGATAATTCTAAACTATAAAGTTAAAAAATGGTAACTATAAAATATTTTCATTCTAAAGTTTAATTTTAAACAACAACTCTATCACTTTCGTTCTATAATATAGAAGTTTGCTAGCACCACGCGTGGAGTGTGTAGGATTGCTTGAAAAAGCGTAAAAACCTTGTAACGAAAGGGATAATAGACTTCCTGCGAAACAAAAATACAATACAATAAAACTATGAATGATGAAGCAAGTAAACAATTAAGCGATAGCCGTTTCAAGAGCCTTGTAGGTGTTCAGCGCACGACTTTTGAAGAGATGTTAGCTGTGTTAAAAACAGCTTATCAACGTAAACGCGCAAAAGGTGGACGAAAAACCAAATTAAGCCTAGACGATCTCCTCATGGTAACTATTCAATACATGCGAGAATAGCGCACTTATGAACAAATTGCGGCTGATTTTGGCATTCACGAAAGCAACTTAATTAGTCGGAGTCGATGGGGTTGAAGCAACTCTTATTCAAAATGGTTTTACGATTTCAAATTCTGCCTTAATTCTGTAAAAACAGTAAAATTCGAAGGATTGTAAGGTAAGAGTTTTTTTCTTTCTGAAAAAATGGTATAATAGCAATCAAAACTAGAAAATAAAACGGAATTTGGAACAGATTTGTCTGTATCCTAGTAGAGTGGTGATACTATGAAGATTAGTAAGAGGCACTTATTAAATTATTCCATCTTGATTCCCTACTTGCTTTTATCTATTTTGGGCTTGATTGTGGTCTATTCGACCACCAGCGCTATTTTAATTGAAGAAGGCAAGAGCGCCTTGCAATTGGTTCGAAACCAAGGAATCTTTTGGATTGTTAGTTTGATACTGATTGCCTTAATTTATAAATTGAGACTAGATTTTTTGAGAAATGAGCGACTAATCATTTTAGTTATATTGATAGAAATGCTTTTACTGTTCTTGGCTCGTTTTATTGGTATTTCCGTAAACGGGGCATACGGTTGGATTTCGGTTGCAGGAGTAACTATTCAGCCAGCTGAGTACTTAAAAATCATTATTATTTGGTATTTGGCTCACTGCTTCTCCAAACAGCAAGAAGAAATAGCTATTTATGATTTTCAAGTTTTGACTCAAAATCAATGGCTTCCCCGTGCCTTTAATGATTGGCGATTTGTTCTCCTAGTTCTGATTGGAAGTTTGGGAATTTTCCCTGATTTAGGAAATGCGACTATTTTAGTCTTGGTTTCCTTGATTATGTATACAGTTAGTGGAATCGCTTATCGCTGGTTTTCAACCATTCTGGCGCTCGTATCTGCCGCTTCTGTCTTTGTCTTGACCACTATCAGCCTAATCGGTGTTGAGACCTTTTCAAAAATTCCAGTATTTGGCTATGTGGCCAAGCGCTTTAGTGCCTTTTTTAATCCTTTTGCCGATCGTGCTGATGCGGGTCACCAGTTAGCTAATTCTTATTTTGCCATGGTCAATGGCGGTTGGTTTGGTCTAGGTCTTGGAAACTCGATTGAAAAACGAGGTTATTTACCAGAAGCTCATACAGACTTTGTCTTTTCTATCGTGATTGAAGAATTTGGCTTTGTTGGTGCTAGTCTTATTTTAGCTCTCTTGTTTTTCATGATTCTGCGGATTATCTTGGTCGGTATCCGAGCGGAGAATCCTTTTAATGCCATGGTTGCACTCGGTGTCGGAGGGATGATGTTGGTTCAGGTATTTGTCAATATCGGAGGGATTTCGGGCTTGATTCCATCTACAGGAGTGACTTTCCCCTTCTTATCCCAGGGTGGAAATAGTCTTCTAGTCTTATCAGTGGCAGTGGCCTTTGTCTTAAATATTGATGCCAGTGAAAAACGCGCTAAGTTGTACCGAGAATTGGAAAATCAACAAATGAACCTTCTGTGAAGTAGAATAAAGAAAGGATAGTCTATGTCTCTTCAAAAATTAGAAAATTATAGTAATAAAAGTGTTGTGCAAGAAGAAGTATTGATTCTAACAGAATTGCTGGAAGATATTACTAAAAACATGCTTGCCCCAGAGACCTTTGAAAAAATCATGCAGTTGAAAGAATTATCAACGCAGGAAGATTATCAAGGTCTAAACCGTCTAGTGACTAGCTTATCAAATGATGAAATGGTCTATATTTCACGCTATTTTTCAATCTTACCTCTTTTGATTAATATTTCAGAGGATGTGGATTTAGCTTATGAAATCAATCATCAAAATAATATTGATCAGGACTATTTAGGTAAATTATCTACAACGATCAAAATGGTTGCTGAAAAAGAAAATGCCGTTGAAATTCTTGAACACTTGAATGTTGTCCCTGTTTTGACAGCCCATCCAACACAAGTGCAACGAAAAAGTATGTTGGATTTAACAAATCATATTCATAGTCTTTTGCGTAAATACCGTGATGTTAAGTTGGGGTTGATCAATAAAGAAAAATGGCACAATGATTTGCGCCGTTATATCGAAATTATCATGCAGACAGACATGATTCGTGAGAAAAAATTAAAAGTGACTAACGAAATCACGAATGCTATGGAATATTACAACAGCTCCTTTTTGAAAGCTCTACCTCATTTGACGACGGAGTATAAGCGCTTAGCGCAAGCGCATGGTCTGAATTTAAAACAGGCTAAACCAATCACCATGGGTATGTGGATAGGTGGTGACCGTGATGGAAATCCATTTGTTACAGCAGAGACCTTGAAGCAGTCTGCACTCACTCAGTGTGAAGTCATCATGAACTACTATGATGAAAAGATTTACCAACTTTATCGTGAATTTTCTCTTTCAACTAGCATTGTCAATGTCAGCAAGCAAGTCAGAGAAATGGCTCGTCAATCCAAGGATAACTCGATTTACCGCGAAAAAGAGCTTTACCGTCGTGCCTTGTTTGATATTCAGTCAAAAATCCAAGTAACAAAAACCTATCTGATTGAGGATAAGGAAGTTGGGACTCGTTATGAAACCGCCAATGATTTTTACAAGGATTTGATTGCTATTCGAGATTCTCTACTAGAAAATAAGGGCGAGTCCTTGATTTCAGGTGATTTTGTAGAATTATTGCAGGCAGTAGAGATATTTGGTTTTTACCTAGCATCAATTGATATGCGACAAGACTCTAGCGTCTATGAAGCCTGTGTGGCAGAACTCTTGAAATCAGCAGGAATTCATTCTCGTTATAGCGAGTTAAGCGAAGAAGAAAAGTGTGACCTTCTCTTGAAAGAATTAGAAGAAGATCCCCGAATTCTTTCTGCGACTCACGCAGAAAAATCAGAATTATTAGCAAAAGAACTAGCTATTTTTAAGACGGCTCGTGTTTTGAAAGATAAGTTGGGAGATGATGTCATCCGTCAGACCATCATTTCACATGCTACCAGCCTTTCTGATATGCTAGAATTAGCTATTCTATTAAAAGAAGTAGGACTGGTGGATACGGAAAGGGCGCGTGTTCAGATTGTTCCCCTTTTTGAAACAATTGAAGACTTGGATCACTCAGAGGAAACAATGAGACAATATCTTTCTCTTCCTCTTGCCAAAAAATGGATTGCCTCACGAAATAACTACCAAGAAATCATGTTGGGCTACTCTGACAGTAATAAAGATGGCGGTTACTTGTCATCATGTTGGACCCTCTACAAGGCTCAACAACAATTGACTGCTATTGGAGATGAATTTGGCGTTAAAGTTACCTTCTTCCATGGTCGTGGTGGGACTGTCGGTCGTGGTGGTGGGCCAACCTATGAAGCCATCACATCCCAACCGCTCAAGTCTATCAAGGATCGTATCCGCTTGACGGAGCAAGGAGAAGTAATTGGCAATAAATACGGTAACAAAGACGCCGCCTACTATAACCTTGAAATGCTAGTATCGGCAGCTATTAACCGTATGATTACTCAGAAGAAGAGCGATACCAATACCTCAAATCGTTATGAAGCTATTATGGATCAAGTGGTGGATCGTAGTTATGATATCTACCGTGATTTGGTCTTTGCTAATGAGCATTTTTATGACTATTTCTTTGAGTCAAGTCCAATCAAGGCTATTTCAAGCTTTAATATTGGTTCTCGTCCAGCAGCTCGTAAGACGATTACTGAAATCGGTGGTTTGCGTGCCATCCCTTGGGTATTCTCATGGTCACAGAGTCGTGTTATGTTCCCTGGATGGTATGGGGTTGGTTCAAGCTTCAAGGAATTTATCGATAAAAATCCAGAGAATATTGCTATCTTACGAGATATGTACCAAAATTGGCCTTTCTTCCAATCGCTTCTTTCAAATGTTGATATGGTTTTGTCAAAATCAAATATGAATATTGCTTTTGAATATGCTAAACTTTGTGAAGATGAGCAAGTTAAGGCCATCTATGAGACTATTTTAAATGAATGGCAAGTTACTAAGAACGTTATCTTGGCTATTGAAGGACATGACGAACTCTTAGCTGACAATCCATATCTAAAAGCTAGTCTGGATTACCGTATGCCTTACTTTAATATTCTCAACTATATTCAGTTAGAGTTGATTAAACGCCAACGCCGTGGAGAATTGTCCAGTGATCAAGAACGATTGATTCATATCACCATCAACGGAATTGCAACAGGATTGCGTAATTCAGGTTAATCATTTTCAAAAGTGAAGATGAAAAAAATTCTAATAGACTATTGACAAGTAGTTTAAAAATGATATAATTTAACCATTCAGAAAAGTAATCGTACAAACTTTTTAGAGAGTCTGTGGTAGCTGAAAACAGATAAGTGGTGATGATGAAAATTGGGCTGAATGTTATTTAGAATTTGAAATCATAAAAATTCGGTGAGCACACCTTACAGTGCATCTCGTGATTGCGAGACAGAGCGATAGGGAAATTTCCTATAATTGAGGTGGTACCGCGCATCGACGTCCTCACACAAGTTTTTTGTGTGAGGATTTTTTGATGGAGGTTAGTATGGAAAGAAAACGATGGCGTCGCTTGTTTATACTCAATGAAAATCAAAAAGCAAACTAGGAAGCTAGCCGCAGGTTGCTCAAAGCACTGCTTTGAGGTTGTGGATAGAACTGACGAGGTCAGTAACCATAGCTACGGTAAGGCGACGCTAACGTGGTTTGAAGAGATTTTCGAAGAGTATTAGATAAGTGAAGTGTTTTAAAGGAATAAAAAGGAGAAACAGAATGAAAAATAAACGTTTAATTGGAATTGTCGTTGCATTAGCAGTCTTAGTAGCAGGAAGCTTGATTTACTCTTCAATGAATAAATCAGAAGCTCAGAATAATAAGGATGAGAAGAAAATAACCAAGATTGGTGTGCTTCAATTTGTGAGCCATCCATCCCTTGATTTGATTTATAAAGGGATTCAAGATGGACTTGCAGAGGAAGGGTATAAAGATGATCAAGTTAAAATCGATTTTATGAACTCAGAAGGTGACCAAAGTAAGGTTGCGACAATGAGTAAACAATTGGTTGCAAATGGGAATGACCTTGTGGTTGGTATTGCAACACCAGCAGCCCAAGGTTTAGCTAGTGCAACAAAAGACTTACCGGTTATCATGGCCGCTATTACAGACCCAATTGGTGCTAACTTGGTCAAAGATTTGAAAAAACCAGGTGGCAACATTACAGGGGTATCTGACCACAATCCAGCTCAACAACAAGTTGAACTCATCAAGACTCTAACACCAAATGTGAAAACAATCGGAGCTCTTTATTCAAGTAGCGAAGACAATTCAAAAACACAGGTCGAAGAATTTAAGGCTTATGCTGAAAAAGCAGGTTTGACAGTAGAAACATTTGCAGTTCCTTCAACAAATGAAATTGCCTCAACTGTCACTGTTATGACTAGCAAGGTAGATGCTATTTGGGTTCCAATTGATAACACCATTGCATCAGGATTTCCAACGGTTGTCTCTAGCAATCAAAGTTCTAAGAAACCAATTTATCCAAGTGCGACAGCTATGGTAGAAGTAGGTGGTTTGGCATCCGTTGTAGTTGACCAACATGACCTTGGTGTGGCAACTGGAAAAATGATTGCGCAAGTCTTGAAAGGTGCAAAACCAGCGGATACTCCAGTCAATGTATTTTCAACTGGCAAGTCAGTAATTAACAAAAAATTGGCACAAGAGCTAGGTATTACGATTCCTGAATCTGTTCTAAAAGAAGCAGGACAAGTCATCGAATAAATAAGGTAGGGAGGAGGAGACTCTTCCCATTTTTTAAAAAGATGAATATAGAAAGGATTAAATAAAATATGATTGTTTCCATTATTTCTCAAGGATTTGTCTGGGCTATTCTAGGTCTGGGAATCTTTATGACATTTAGGATTTTGAACTTTCCAGATATGACGACAGAAGGTTCCTTCCCTCTTGGGGGAGCTGTTGCTGTCACTCTGATAACCAAAGGCGTGAACCCTTTTTTAGCGACACTGCTTGCTGTAGGAGCAGGTTGTTTAGCTGGAATGGTAGCAGGACTTCTTTATACAAAAGGGAAGATTCCAACCTTGCTCTCAGGGATTTTGGTGATGACTTCCTGTCACTCTATCATGCTCTTGATTATGGGACGTGCAAATTTAGGCTTGCTTGGAACCAAGCAAATTCAGGATGCCTTGCCTTTTGATTCAGACTTGAATCAACTTTTGACAGGTCTTATCTTTGTGAGTCTTGTCATTGCTCTCATGCTCTTTTTCTTGGACACCAAACTCGGACAAGCCTATATTGCTACAGGTGACAATCCTGATATGGCTAGAAGTTTCGGGATTCATACTGGGCGCATGGAGCTGATGGGCTTGGTCTTATCAAATGGTGTGATTGCCCTTGCAGGTGCCCTCATTGCCCAGCAAGAAGGTTATGCTGATGTATCTCGAGGAATTGGTGTCATCGTTGTGGGGCTTGCAAGTTTGATTATTGGAGAAGTTATCTTTAAGAGTTTGAGCTTGGCAGAACGTCTGGTTACCATCGTTGTCGGTTCTATTGCTTATCAATTCTTAGTGTGGGCAGTTATCGCACTTGGCTTTAATACAAGTTACCTTCGTTTGTACAGCGCCGTGATTTTAGCAGTCTGCCTCATGATTCCAACATTTAAGCAAACCATCTTGAAAGGAGCCAAGTTAAGCAAATGACAGCAATTGTAGAATTAAAAAATGCAACCAAAATCGTTAAAAATGGCTTTGATGAAGAAAAGATTATTTTAAATGATGTTTCCTTAGAAATTTTTGAACAGGATTTCATCACGATTTTAGGTGGAAATGGTGCTGGAAAATCAACTCTTTTTAACACTATTGCAGGAACCTTGTCCTTAACCAGTGGAACCATCCGTATTTTGGGTGAAGATGTTACCAAGTTTTCACCAGAGAAGCGTGCTAAGTATCTGTCTCGTGTTTTCCAAGATCCAAAGATGGGGACAGCTCCTCGTATGACGGTGGCTGAAAATCTTTTGATTGCTAAGTTTCGTGGTGAAAAGCGAGGACTCTTTCCAAGACGTTTGGCTAGCTATAAGGATGAGTTTCAGGCCACCATTGAAAAAGTGGGAAACGGTCTTGAGAAACATTTGAATACACCGATTGAGTTTTTATCAGGTGGTCAAAGACAAGCCTTGAGTCTCTTGATGGCAACCTTGAAGCGTCCTGAATTACTCTTGTTAGACGAGCATACTGCAGCCCTTGATCCAAAGACCAGTGTGGCTTTGATGGAATTGACAGATGAATTTGTCAAGAAAGATCAGTTGACAGCGCTTATGATTACCCACCATATGGAAGATGCTCTCAAATATGGCAATCGCTTAATTGTCATGAAAGAAGGACGAATTATCCAAGATTTGAACCAAGAAGAAAAAGCAAAAATGAAAATCTCTGATTATTATCAGCTCTTTGAATAAAGTAAGGAAAATGAGTGAAATGGTTTACTTTTTTTCTGAAATAAAGTATACTATATAAAGTAAACTATGATAACATGGAGGTATTGTGTATGGTTGACAAACAAGTCATTGAAGAAATCAAAAACAATGCCAATATTGTGGAAGTCATAGGAGATGTGATTTCTTTACAAAAGGCAGGACGGAACTATCTAGGGCTCTGTCCTTTTCATGGTGAAAAAACACCTTCTTTCAACGTTGTAGAGGACAAGCAGTTTTACCACTGTTTTGGTTGTGGTCGCTCGGGTGATGTCTTTAAGTTCATCGAGGAGTACCAAGGTGTTCCCTTTATGGAGGCTGTCCAAATCTTAGGTCAGCGTGTCGGGATAGAGGTGGAAAAACCGCTTTATAGTGAACAGAAGCCAGCCTCGCCTCACCAATCTCTTTATGATATGCACGAAGATGCGGCTAAATTTTATCATGCTATTCTCATGACAACGACCATGGGGGAGGAGGCCAGAAATTACCTCTATCAGCGTGGTTTGACAGATGAAGTGCTCAAGCATTTTCGGATTGGTTTGGCACCTCCAGAACGAAACTATCTCTATCAACGTTTGTCTGGTCAGTATCGTGATGAGGATTTCCTAGATTCAGGACTGTTTTATCTCTCGGATGCCAATCAATTTGTAGACACCTTTCACAATCGCATTATGTTTCCCCTGACAAATGACCGGGGAAAGGTCATTGCCTTCTCAGGTCGTATCTGGCAGAAAACGGATTCACAAACTTCTAAGTATAAAAATAGCCGATCGACTGCAATTTTTAACAAAAGTTACGAATTATATCATATGGATAGGGCAAAAAAATCTTCTGGTAAAGCCAGTGAGATTTACCTGATGGAAGGATTCATGGATGTCATTGCAGCCTATCGGGCTGGAATCGAAAATGCTGTCGCATCTATGGGAACAGCTTTAAGTCGTGAGCATGTTGAGCATCTGAAAAGGCTAACCAAGAAGTTGGTTCTTGTTTACGATGGCGATAAGGCTGGGCAAGCTGCGACATTGAAAGCGCTGGACGAAATTGGTGATATACCTGTGCAAATTGTCAGCATGCCTGATAACTTGGATCCAGATGAGTATCTACAAAAAAATGGCCCAGAAGACTTGGCCTATCTATTAACGAAAACTCGTATTAGTCCGATTGAGTTCTACATTCACCAGTATAAGCCTGAAAATAGTGAAAATCTGCAGGCTCAGATTGAGTTTATTGAAAAAATAGCTCCCTTGATTGTTCAAGAAAAGTCTATCACTGCTCAAAACAGTTATATTCATATTTTAGCTGACAGTTTGGCGTCCTTTGATTATGTCCAGATTGAGCAGATTGTTAATGAAAGCCGTCAGGCACAAAGGCAGAATCGCATGGAAGGAATTTCCAGACCGACGCCAATCACTATGCCTGTCACCAAGCAGTTATCGGCTATTATGAGGGCAGAAGCCCATCTACTTTATCGAATGATGGAATCCCCTCTTGTTTTGAACGATTACCGCTTGCGAGAAGACTTTGCATTTGCTACACCTGAATTTCAGGTCCTATATGACTTGCTTGGTCAGTATGGCAATCTTCCTCCAGAAGTTTTAGCAGAACAGACAGAGGAAGTTGAAAGAGCTTGGTACCAAGTCTTAGCTCAGGATTTGCCTGCTGAGATGTCACCGCAGGAATTAAGTGAAGTAGAAATGACTCGAAACAAGGCTCTCTTGAATCAGGACAATATGAGAATCAAAAAGAAGGTGCAGGAAGCTAGCCATGTAGGAGATACAGACACAGCCCTAGAAGAATTGGAACGTTTAATTTCCCAAAAGAGAAGAATGGAGTAATAATGGCAACAAAACAAAAAGAAGTAACAACATTTGACGTACAAGTAGCAGAATTTATCCGTAATCATAAGCAAAAAGGGACAGCAACAGATGATGAAATCAATGCTAGTCTTGTCGTTCCTTTTACCTTGGACGCTGATGGGATTGAAGATCTCTTGCAACGGATTCAGGATGCGGGAATTTCTATCACAGATAACGAAGGAAATCCAAGTGCGCGTGTTCTTAGTACTGAAGAAGAACCAGAACTCAGCGATGAGGACTTGATTGGGTCAACTTCGGCTAAGGTCAACGACCCTGTCCGTATGTACTTGAAAGAAATCGGGGTCGTTCCTCTCTTGACCAATGAAGAGGAAAAAGAATTGGCACTGGCTGTTGAAGCTGGTGATATTGAAGCCAAACAACGTCTTGCGGAAGCCAACCTTCGTTTGGTTGTTTCTATTGCCAAACGCTATGTCGGCCGTGGTATGCAGTTCCTTGACTTGATTCAAGAAGGGAACATGGGCTTGATGAAGGCGGTTGACAAGTTTGACTATTCTAAAGGGTTCAAGTTTTCAACTTACGCAACTTGGTGGATTCGTCAGGCCATCACTCGTGCTATTGCGGACCAAGCTCGTACTATCCGTATCCCAGTTCACATGGTTGAAACGATTAACAAGCTGGTTCGTGAACAGCGTAATCTCCTTCAAGAATTGGGACAAGATCCAACGCCAGAACAAATCGCTGAACGTATGGATATGACTCCTGATAAGGTTCGTGAAATCTTGAAGATTGCCCAAGAACCAGTATCTCTTGAAACACCAATCGGTGAAGAGGATGATAGCCACCTTGGAGACTTTATCGAAGATGAAGTGATTGAAAATCCAGTGGACTATACAACTCGTATCGTCTTGCGTGAGCAGTTGGATGAGGTCTTGGATACTCTTACAGACCGTGAAGAAAATGTTCTGCGTCTACGCTTTGGACTAGATGATGGAAAAATGCGTACCCTTGAAGATGTGGGTAAAGTCTTTAACGTAACCCGTGAGCGTATCCGTCAGATTGAAGCCAAGGCTTTGAGAAAACTACGCCAACCAAGTCGTAGCAAACCGCTTCGTGATTTTATTGAAGACTAAGAGTGAGGATGAATATGGCTTATACAGAAGAGCAAATTGAAAACATCAAAACACGAATTTTAACAGCCTTGGAAGAAGTCATCGATCCTGAGTTGGGAATCGATATTGTCAACCTTGGTTTGATTTATGAGATTCGTTTTGACGGCGACACAGGGCAAACAGAGATTGATATGACGTTGACAACTATGGGTTGTCCTCTAGCAGACCTTTTGACGGACCAGATTTATGATGCCATGACAGAGGTACCAGAAGTAACGGATACTGAAGTTAAATTAGTCTGGTATCCAGCCTGGACAGTTGAAAAAATGAGTCGCTATGCACGCATTGCCCTAGGCATTAAGTAAACATATAAAAGTATGTGAGAGATTATTGGAAAAGCGAGGAAATTTCCTCTTCTTTTCCTCTAGTCTCTCCTTTCTTTTGCTGATTTTATTCAAAGAAAATGATATAATAGTAGTTATGGAAAAAAAGAAATTACGCATCAATATGTTGAGTTCAAGTGAGAAAGTAGCAGGACAAGGAGTTTCAGGTGCTTACCGTGAATTAGTTCGTCTTCTTCACCGTGATGCCAAGGACCAATTGATTGTTACAGAAAATCTTCCAATAGAGGCAGATGTGACTCACTTTCATACAATTGATTTCCCCTATTATTTATCAACATTCCAAAAGAAACGCTCAGGAAGGAAAATTGGCTATGTGCATTTCTTGCCTGATACACTTGAGGGGAGTTTGAAAATTCCATTTTTCTTAAAGGGAATTGTGAAACGCTATGTATTTTCTTTTTACAACCGGATGGAGCACTTGGTGGTGGTCAATCCTATGTTTATTGAGGATTTGGTGGTAGCTGGTATTCCACGTGAAAAAGTGACCTATATTCCTAACTTTGTCAACAAGGAAAAATGGCATCCTCTTCCACAAGAAGAGGTAGCGAGACTGCGAACAGAGCTAGGTCTTAGTGACAATCAGTTTATCGTAGTAGGTGCTGGTCAAGTTCAGAAGCGCAAAGGGATTGATGATTTTATCTGTCTGGCTGAGGAATTGCCTCAGATTACCTTTATCTGGGCTGGTGGTTTCTCTTTTGGTGGTATGACAGATGGTTATGAACGTTACAAGAAAATGATGGAAAATCCTCCTAAAAATTTGATTTTTCCAGGTATTGTATCGCCAGAGCGAATGCGCGAATTGTATGCCCTAGCGGATCTTTTCTTGCTTCCTAGTTACAATGAGCTCTTTCCGATGACGATTTTAGAGGCTGCTAGTTGTGAAGCTCCTATCATGTTGCGTGATTTAGATCTCTATAAGGTTATTTTGGAGGGAAATTATCGGGGGACAGCAGATAGAGAAGAGATGAAAGAGGCTATTTTAGAATATCAAGCAAATCCTGTTGCCTTAAAAGATCTCAAAGAAAAAGCTAAGAATATTTCTAGAGAGTATTCTGAAGAGCATCTGTTACAAATCTGGTTGGACTTTTATGAGAAGCAAGCCGCTTTAGGGAGAAAATAAAAAGTGAGGTAATCTATGCGAATTGGTTTATTTACAGATACCTATTTTCCTCAGGTTTCTGGTGTTGCGACCAGTATTCGAACCTTGAAAACAGAACTTGAAAAGCAGGGGCATGCTGTTTTTATCTTTACGACGACAGATAAGGATGTCAATCGCTACGAAGATTGGCAAATTATCCGCATTCCAAGTGTTCCCTTCTTTGCTTTTAAAGATCGCCGCTTTGCCTATCGAGGTTTTAGCAAGGCGCTTGAAATTGCCAAACAATATCAACTGGATATTATCCACACTCAGACAGAATTTTCTCTTGGCTTGTTGGGGATTTGGATTGCGCGTGAATTGAAGATTCCAGTCATCCATACCTATCACACCCAGTACGAAGACTATGTTCATTATATTGCTAAGGGTTTGCTGATTCGTCCTAGCATGGTAAAGTATCTGGTCAGAGGTTTCCTGCATGATGTGGATGGGGTTATTTGCCCGAGTGAGATTGTCCATGATTTGCTATCTGACTATAAAGTCAAGGTTGAAAAACGGGTCATTCCTACTGGAATTGAATTAGCCAAGTTTGAGCGTCCGGAAATCAAGCAGGAAAATTTGAAAGAACTACGTAGTAAACTAGGGATTCAAGATGATGAACAGATGTTGCTGAGCCTTTCCAGAATTTCCTATGAAAAAAATATTCAAGCAGTACTAGCAGCCTTTGCAGAAGTTCTGAAAGAAGAAGACAAGGTCAAACTGGTGGTAGCTGGGGATGGTCCTTATCTGGATGACCTCAAAGAGCAAACCCAGAAACTAGAGATTCAAGACTCCGTCATCTTTACAGGCATGATTGCTCCTAGTGAGACGGCTCTCTATTATAAGGCGGCAGATTTCTTCATCTCGGCATCGACAAGTGAAACCCAAGGCTTGACCTACTTGGAAAGTTTGGCTAGTGGGACGCCTGTCATTGCACATGGAAATCCTTATCTGGACAATCTTATCAGTGATAAAATGTTTGGAACCTTGTACTATGGAGAACATGACTTGGCTGGCGCTATTTTGGAAGCCCTGATTGCAACGCCAGACATGAATGAGCATACTTTATCAGAGAAGTTGTACGAGATTTCAGCTGAAAACTTTGGGAAACGAGTGCATGAGTTTTATCTGGATGCCATTATTTCAAATAACTTCCAGAAAGATTTAGCCAAAGATGATACGGTTAGTCAGCGTATCTTTAAGACAGTTTTGTATCTTCCACAACAGGTGGTTGCTGTGCCCGTAAAAGGATCTAGACGTATGCTGAAGGCTTCAAAAACACAGTTAATCAGCATAAGAGATTATTGGAAAGACCGTGAAGAATAGAAAGAGGACAAGCTATGAAAAAACAATTAATGAGAAGTGGTCGTGATAAAAAGATTGCAGGTGTTTGTGCTGGGGTAGCCCATTATTTTGATATGGATCCTACTATTGTTCGTGTAATATGGGGTGTTCTTGCTTTTGGTTACGGAGCAGGAATTATAGCCTATATCATTTTATGGATTATTGCACCTGTAGCAAGTGACTATTGAAAACTAGCTCAATTCATGCTAAGATAATAGAAAATAGAATGTAACGAAGGAGAGAAAAATGGCATTTGGAGATAATGGAAATCGTAAAAAAACTATGTTTGAGAAAATAACCTTGTTTATCGTGATTATCATGCTAGTAGCAAGTTTATTGGGAATTTTTGCAACTGCAATTGGTGCCCTCAGTAATCTATAAAATAGATTCAAGAAAATTTAGTGACTGGGATTTCCCAGCCCTTTTTTAAAGTGAGAAGAAAAAATGAGTATGTTTTTAGATACGGCCAAGATTAAGGTCAAGGCTGGTAATGGTGGTGATGGCATGGTTGCCTTTCGCCGTGAAAAATATGTCCCTAATGGTGGTCCTTGGGGTGGTGACGGAGGTCGTGGAGGCAATGTCGTCTTCGTTGTAGATGAAGGTCTACGTACCCTCATGGATTTCCGCTATAATCGCCATTTCAAGGCTGATTCTGGTGAGAAAGGAATGACCAAAGGGATGCATGGTCGTGGTGCTGAGGACCTTAGAGTTCGAGTACCACAAGGTACGACTGTTCGTGATGCAGAGACTGGCAAGGTCTTGACAGATTTGATTGAACATGGTCAAGAATTTATCGTTGCCCACGGTGGTCGTGGTGGACGTGGAAATATTCGTTTCGCGACACCAAAAAATCCTGCACCGGAAATCTCTGAAAATGGAGAACCAGGTCAGGAACGTGAGTTACAATTGGAACTAAAAATCTTGGCAGATGTCGGTTTAGTGGGTTTCCCATCAGTAGGGAAATCAACCCTTTTAAGTGTTATTACCTCAGCTAAACCTAAAATCGGCGCCTACCACTTTACGACAATTGTGCCAAATCTAGGAATGGTTCGTACCCAATCAGGCGAATCCTTTGCAGTAGCTGATTTACCAGGTTTGATTGAAGGGGCTAGTCAAGGTGTTGGTTTGGGAACTCAGTTCCTCCGTCACATTGAGCGTACACGTGTCATCCTTCACATCATTGATATGTCAGCTAGTGAAGGACGTGATCCTTATGAGGATTATCTTGCCATTAACAAGGAGTTGGAGTCATACAATCTTCGTCTCATGGAGCGTCCACAGATTATCGTAGCCAACAAAATGGACATGCCTGAGAGTCAGGAAAGTCTTGAAGAATTCAAGAAGAAATTGGCTGAAAACTACGATGAATTTGAAGAGTTACCAGCTATCTTCCCGATTTCTGGATTGACCAAGCAAGGTTTGGCAACGCTCTTGGATGCGACAGCTGAATTGTTAGACAAGACACCAGAATTCTTGCTCTACGACGAGTCAGATATGGAAGAAGAAGCTTACTATGGATTTGACGAGGAAGAGAAAGCCTTTGAAATTAGCCGTGATGACGATGCGACATGGGTACTTTCTGGTGAAAAACTCATGAAACTCTTTAATATGACCAACTTTGATCGTGACGAATCAGTCATGAAATTTGCCCGCCAACTTCGTGGTATGGGGGTTGATGAAGCCCTTCGTGCGCGTGGTGCTAAGGATGGGGACTTGGTTCGCATTGGTAAATTTGAGTTTGAATTTGTAGACTAGGAGACTGGTATGGGAGATAAACCGATATCTTTCCGAGATGCGGACGGCAATTTTGTTTCCGCCGCAGACGTTTGGAATGAAAAGAAATTGGAAGAACTGTTTAATCGTCTCAATCCAAATCGTGCTCTGAGATTGGCACGAACTAAAAAAGACAATCCATCTCAGTAAAGAAGCTAAAAAATCCCGTGCCTCATCAGATACGGGATTTTGTGGTACGACGGGCATGTATAGCAAACTGAATCTGGAATAGCACAGCATATCTTCTAAAATATCGTTATAAATTGATTTGAATTTCAAAATTAAATTGTTTGATTCTTATTTCACTTTGTTATAGTATATCTGATGTCAAAGTTATCGGCGAGTCAAATAGCGATTCCCAAGTCTGACTATCGTGAGGTAGCGGATTAAAACGATCTGGGGATAGACCGTTTTAAGTCTGACGCTGGAAATAAGAATCGTCAGAGGAAGGAATAGCGAAATCGTGGCTCTACGAACAGGAACGTGATAGTAAGGCGTATATAGT